>NZ_JAPCIQ010000009.1:0-85908 GCF_027707405.1 Aeromonas sp. QDB68
TTCCATGATGGCCTCTCCTGAAAGAAAAACACCCTGTCAGCGTACCGCTCACAGGGTGGGGGTGACCATCTCATTAGACCCGCACGAGCGCGGGTCATATCAGCATATCAGGCATCCGGCTGGCCGAGCATGGCCTTGAGGTGCTCTTCCAGGCTGGGTTCGGGGGCCTTGAGGGTCGAGAAGAACAACTGCTCTATGCCTACCCTGTCCTGGCTCTTCACGATGAACACCAGCCGGGACTGGGCCTTGCCTTCGGGCCACTCCCCCAGCGCCTGCAACGGATAGAGCTGGCCGTGCACCCCGTGGATCACCACGGGCTGGCTCTCCCCTTCCAGTTGCAATATCCCCTTGAGGCGCAGCAGGGCATCGCCGTATTGCGCCTGCACCGCATCGATGGCGGCCAGCAGGCGGGAAGGCTTGAGCGGCTCACCGATGCGCAGGGAGAAACTTTCGATATTGCCGTGCTCGAAGCGGGTGGGCGCGGCCGTCCCCACCTTGGCGGCAAACGGCGTCATCTTCGGCTGCATGGGCGAAGCCAGCCCCTGTTTCGGGGATTCGGTACGCAGCCAGGCCAGCAACTGGCGCACGTCGCGCCCCGCCGCCTCGTTGTAGGCGCCGAGCCTCTCCAGCACCGCGGGCGAGAGCACCCCATTGCTGACCCGCTGGATGGGGGCTGCCGGATTGAGGGCCGCCAGTTGGGCTTCCACCCGAGCAAGGGTCTCTTCATCCACCAGATCGCCCTTGCTCACCACCAGCAGATCCGCCAGCGCCACCTGTTTGACCGCCTCATATTGAGCGGCCAGCTGCTGCTCGATATGACCGGCATCCACCACGGTGACGGTGCCGTCGAAGCGGTAGCGCTGGGCGATAAAGCCCTCTTCCCTCAACGTGAACAGCACGGGGGCCGGATCGGCCAGACCAGTGGTTTCGATGATCAGCCGTTTGAAGGGTTTGATTTTGCGCTGGATGGCTTTCATGAAGAGCCCCTGCAGCGCCTCCACCAGGGAGCCCTGCACCGAGCAGCAGATGCAGCCGGAATCGAGCAGCACCACCTGCTCGTCCACCTGCTGTACCAGATGGTGATCCAGCCCCACGGAGCCGAACTCGTTGATGAGCACGGCGCACTCCCCGAGCTCGGGCTGCTTGACCCAGTGGTTGAGCAAGGTGGTCTTGCCGCTGCCGAGAAAACCGGTCAGCAGGGTCACGGGGATGCGGGTGTCTTGCATGTCTGTCATCGGGTTGCCCCCCCTCTGATCGGCAGGAGGATGAGTAAGCGAGTGTCTTGCATATCGGTCATGTCAGATCCTTACCGGTTGGCGAACAGGTCGCCGAGCCAACGGTTTTCGAAACGGCCATGGGGGTCAAGCTCCCGCTTCAGGGCCAAGAAGTCGTGCCAGCGCGGCAACAGGGCCGGGAAGTCGTAGAGGTCCATCGCCAGGTGCTTGCCGAAATGGGGAATACCGCCGAGGGGCACCAGCAGTTGCTGCAACTCGCGCATCTGCTCCATGGAGCCCCCGACAAAGGTCCCGTCCGCCGCCAGATAGACCAGAAAACCTATCCAGCACACCGACTTGTCATGGGCGGCACTGAGCCAGGCCACGGAGGGGCCGGTGCAGCGCAGGATGAAGGGGTAGTGCAGCACGCCGGGGTTCGCCTCCTGCCATGCCTGCAGGATTTCAAGGGCCTCCCCCATGCGTTCGAGGGGCACGGCCACCTCGCAGTTGATCTGGGGAGCAGGGATCCCCTTGCAGAGGATCTGGTAGACGTTGCCCACCAGATCCGAGGCGTCCTTGAAGCGGCGTACCGTCTCGAAGTGCTCGCCTGCCCTGGCCTCGTCCTTGGTGTCTCTGGCCATCTTCTGCAGGGTCGCGTCTATGGTGGCATTGAGCGCCAGGTTCATGCGCTCGTCCATGTCTCCCTCCAGCACCAGCGGCTCGCTGCCCCCGGCCCGGTAGCGGGCCACCTCGTCATCGGAGGCGGGATCCACCAGCCAGATGTGGCTCTCGCCGGTCCAGGCGAACCACCAGCTCTTCACGAAGGCGTGCTCCCGGTTGAGGCGCTCGTTGTGTTCCAGCAGGAAGGGGTAGTCAGTGGTGAACTTGGTGCAGCGCATGATGCGGTTGGGCACAGTGTTGAGGGTCACATCCAGCAGGATGCCGAGCATCCCCATGCCCATCACGAAGGCGCCGAAGCGCGGATCGGTGCGATCCACACGGATGATGTCGCCGCTCGCCAGCATCACGGTCAGGGCAGCCACCGCATCGCACAGGGCGGACTGGTGCAGCCCCTGCCCATGGGTGCCGGTACTGAGCGCACCGCCCAGGGTCTGGATACCGATGACGCCGGGGGACGCCGGCAGCATGCGATCCATGGCGATGAGGTCGGCATAGACGGTATCAAGCGGCGTCCCCGCCAGGTAGGTCACCGTATCGGCAGTCTTGTCCAGCTGGCCGCGCAGGTGGTGCAGGTCCACCAGCAGCGCCTGGCTGCCTTCGGCGTAGACACTGTGGATGGGTTCGAAAGAGAGGCCGGAGCCGATGAGCCGCAGCTTGCGCTCGGGGTATTCCCGCAGCAGTTGCTGCAGCTCGTCACGGGTCGTCGGGCGCCACACCTGATCAAGGGCGCCGAGGGGGTTGGTTCTGGACCAGTTGAACAGCACCTCCCGATTGCCAATCGCCTTGATGCTGTGAAATGCCTGGAACCTGACCGTCATACCGCGCCTCATCTGACTTCAAAATGAGCGCCAATTCTACCGAAAAGTGGCTGCCAAGGCATGAAAAACAAGACCCTACAGTCGGGGGTGGATAGGGGGAGCCCCCCTCCCCGCCTCAGCGCGTCTGCTGGGTCAATGCCAGCAACATGCCGAATCCCACCAGCAGGCCCCCGAACACCCGATCGATCCAGTGGCGTACCGCCAGCAGTCGGTCCCGCACCGCAGGGGTGGAGAAGAAGAGCGCCACCGCACCAAACCAGAGGGCGTGCGCCAGCGCGATGAAGGCGCCATAGCCGATCTGGACCGCCAGCGGCGTCTGCGGCTGCACCACCTGCATGAAGAGGCTGACGATGAAGATGGTGGTCTTGGGATTGAGCACATTGGTCAGAAATCCGGTGCGCAGCGCACCCAGACTGGAGAGGGCAGGCTGACAGATGCTCTCTTCATCGGCAGCCGGTTTGGCCCGCAGCATCTTGATGCCGAGGAAGATGAGATAGGCGGCCCCTGCCAGCTTGATGAGGTTGAACAGCCAGAGGGATTGCTGGATCAGCAGGCCCACCCCCAGCAGGGTGTAGGCCACGTGCACGCAGACCCCGGCCGCGATGCCGATCGCCGTCAGCACGCCGGTGCGGCGCGAGAGCAGCAGGCTGTTACGCGACACCATGGCAAAGTCGGGCCCGGGGCTGATGACGGCAAAGAGAGTAATGGCGACAACGGCTAACAGTTCGGTCATGAAAATAGTCCTGATTAGAGGGGATATCGGCTATTTTATTTGCCAACAACACCAATAACGAACGATGATTTCTGACATGAATGGTGAAAAAAACTCACAAAAAGACCTCTCGCTTCCCTCCCTCACCGCCCTGCGCTGTTTCGAGGTGGCTGCCCGCACCGAGCATTTCGGCCGCGCCGCCGACGAACTGCACCTCACCCATGGCGCCATCAGCCGGGCGGTACGACTGCTCGAGGAGGATCTGGGGGTCATGCTGTTCGAGCGGCGCCAGCGCCGGGTCTTTCTGACCGACGCGGGTGAACGGTTCTATCAGGCGGTCAGAGAGGGGCTGGGCAGCATCCGCCAGACGGCGCAGGCCCTGCGCCAGCAGAGCCGTCCCCAGTCGCTGGTGCTCTCCTGCGAACCCACCCTTCTGATGCGCTGGCTGATCCCGCGCTGGCCCGCCTTCCAGGCCCTGCACCCGGAGCTGGACGTACACCTGATGGCGGGCGGCGGCGCCCTCAGCTTTGGCAGCGGCATCGATCTCGCCATCCGGCGCAACGACTTTCACTGGCCTGCCGAGCTCTACAACCAGTTGCTGTTCGAAGAGCGGACCGGCCCTGTCTGCCCGCCGGGCAAGGTGACGCACTTTTTTGAATCCAGGGGGGATGTGCAGGCCCTCAGGCCAACGGCCCCCCGTCTGCACACCAAGACCCGTCCGGGCGCCTGGTTGGAGTGGCAGCAGCACGCAGGCATGTCCGCCGACGAGGAGGTGCCGGGTCAGACCTTCGAGCACTTCTATTTCAGCCTGCAGGCGGCAGTCGCCGGGCTGGGAGTCGCCATCGGCCCCTACCGCCAGGTGTGCGACGATATCGAGGCCGGTCTGCTGGTGGCACCGCTCGGCTTCGTCCCCGACGGCACCGGCTATCACCTGCTCGCCCCCGCCCCTCCCGAACCCGGCAGCCCCCACGACATCCTGGTGAACTGGCTGCACAGCCTGGTGGGCGCGGCCTAGCCCTGGGCGGTGCGCCCGGCAGCGACCTGTATCTCTCCCGCCGTCAGCTCCCGGCAGAACTGGCGTATCGGCATGGGGCGGGCAAACAGGTATCCCTGCAGATACTGGACCCCCTTGCCTCTCAGATAGGCGGCCTGCTGCTCCGTCTCCACCCCTTCGGCCACCAGGGACAACCCCAGCCGTCCCCCAAGGTCGATGACGTTGTCCACGATGTGCTCGGAGAGGGACTCCGTCCCGATACGGCCGATGAAGGAGCGGTCGATCTTGAGATAGTCCACGTGGAATTGCTGCAGATAGATGAGGCTGGAGTGGCCGGTGCCAAAGTCATCGATGGCGAGCTGCACCCCCATCTCGTCGAGCTGGCGAAACAGGGAGAGGGTCTGCGGGCTGGTCACCAGCAGCTCCCGCTCCGTGAGCTCCAGCACCAGCACCACCCGTCCCGGAACGAAGTGGCCGAGGAAGTCGCGGCACTCCGCCACCAGGGAGAGGTCCCGGCAGTGGATGGCACTGATGTTGAAGCTGATGTGAAATGCCTCGGGCAACTGCTCCTGTACCGGGTGGAGTGTCTTGGCCACCGTCTTCATCAGGTTGACCGTCATGGGCACGATCAGGCCAGACTCTTCCGCCTGGGGGATGAAGAGATCGGGGCGGATCAGCCCCTCGGTGGCATGTTGCCAGCGCATCAGTACCTCGGCTCCCACCATCTTGCCGCCCTTGCTGGCGATCAGCGGTTGCAGATAGGGGACAAACTCCCTGGATCGCAGCCCGCGTCTCAGCTCGTCCGTCAGGGCCCCCGGCCGCCCAAGCAGCCACCACACCAGCAGTGAGAGCACCAGCGAACTGGCTCCCAGCCAGATCAGCTGCAGATGGCGAGCCTCCCACAGGGCACGCCAGTAGATCGGCATGGCATAACCGGCGTGGATGGTGAAGGGGTAACGCTGGGAGGCGAGTATCAGGGCAAACTTGCTGTGCAGTTTCGGCGGATCGCTTTGGAAGTGGCCGGACTCATCGAGCCAGGCGGACCCCACCTGCAAGAACAGCTCGCTGGGATCGCTGCTCAGGGTGAGCATGAAACTGAGCTGGCTGCTGTCAATGGCGCTCAGTGCCGCATCACGCCCCCGCTCCTGACGCACCACCAGCAAGGGGTGATTCTTGCGCACCAGGTTGCCGCTCATCAGCAGCAACTTGCGATCCGTGTAGCGGGAGCCGTCATCCACTTCCCTGGCAGGCCCAAACAGCGAGGTGCAGTTGATGATCCCCTGTCGCACCAGATTGATGGAGCGCAGGAACGGCTCCAGCGCCACCCGCTTGCGCAGCAGCAACAGGTTGTCGCTGCAGGAGCGACCGGCCAGCGGCAATACCTCGAGGTTGGCCCGCTCGGCCTGATCCAGCATGCGCTCCAGCAAGGTTCTGGCCTTGCTGGCTGACGCACTGGCATCGTTCTTCAGCTCCTGCTCGTAGCTGTCATGCACCATCCACCCTCCCATCACCAGGGGCAGGGCTAACACCAGCAGGGCACAACCAAGGCGCCACTTCATGCGGGCCAGATCAATCCGGAACAGAAACATAGCAACCACGCCGCAATGCGCGGGCCCGCTTCGCAGGTACCGCGGTATAAAAATGCCCACCAGGAAACGGTGGGGCCATCATGGCCAGACAACGAAAGCGCAACGCGCGTACCAGGCAAATCGACGACGCCGTTGCTGGGCATGGCGGGTCATTATCGCGCAGCCCCCTGAAATGGAAAATGCCGCGTCGAGACGCGGCATTGTTATTTTCAGTGGTCAGACCGGCGAGTCTCAGACCGCTTGCTGCAGGATCACCGCATCGGCCTTCTTGGTGTAGGAGGCGATCTCGTTGAAGTTCAGGTAGCGGTAGGTGTCGGCAGCAGTGGCGTCCAGGGTCTTGGCATACTGCAGGTACTCTTCCACGGTCGGGATCTTGCCGATGATGGCGGCAACCGCGGCCAGCTCCGCAGAAGCCAGATAGACGTTGGCACCCTTGCCCAGACGGTTCGGGAAGTTGCGGGTGGAGGTGGAGACCACGGAGGCCCCTTCCGCCACGCGCGCCTGGTTGCCCATGCAGAGGGAGCAGCCCGGGATTTCGATGCGAGCACCGACCCGACCGAAGATGCCGTAGTAGCCCTCTTCGGTCAGCTGATCCTTGTCCATCTTGGTGGGGGGGGCGATCCACATGCGGGTCGGCAGCTCGCCCTGATACTTCTCGAGCAGTTTGCCAGCGGCGCGGAAGTGGCCGATGTTGGTCATGCAGGAACCGATGAACACCTCGTCAATCTTGTCACCCGCCACGTCGCTCAGCAGACGGGCGTCGTCCGGATCGTTCGGCGCACACAGGATCGGCTCCTTGATGGTGGCCAGATCGATCTCGATGATTTCGGCGTACTCGGCATCCTTGTCCGCTTCCATCAGTACCGGGTTGGCCAGCCACTCTTCCATCCCCTTGATGCGGCGGGTGATGGTGCGCACGTCGCCGTAGCCTTCAGAGAGCATCCACTTCAGCATCACGATGTTCGACTTCAGATACTCGATGATCGGCTCTTTATCCAGCTTGATGGTGCAACCAGCGGCAGAGCGCTCGGCGCTGGCGTCCGCCAGCTCGAATGCCTGCTCCACCTTCAGGGTCGGCAGACCTTCGATCTCGAGGATGCGGCCGGAGAAGATGTTCTTCTTGCCCGCTTTCTCGACGGTCAGCAGCCCTTTCTGGATGGCGGCGTAGGGGATGGCATGGACCAGGTCACGCAGGGTGATGCCCGGCTGCAGCTCGCCCTTGAAGCGCACCAGCACGGATTCCGGCATGTCCAGCGGCATCACGCCGGTGGCGGCGGCGAAGGCCACCAGACCAGAGCCAGCCGGGAAGGAGATGCCGATGGGGAAACGGGTGTGGGAGTCACCACCGGTACCCACGGTATCCGGCAGCAGCATGCGGTTCAGCCAGGAGTGGATGACGCCGTCGCCCGGACGCAGAGAGACACCGCCGCGGTTCATGATGAAGTCCGGCAGGGTGTGGTGGGTCTGCACGTCGATGGGCTTGGGATAAGCGGCGGTGTGGCAGAAGGACTGCATGGTCAGATCGGCAGAGAAGCCGAGGCAGGCGAGATCTTTGAGCTCGTCGCGGGTCATCGGGCCCGTGGTGTCCTGAGAGCCGACCGTGGTCATCTTGGGTTCGCAGTAGGTGCCCGGGCGGATGCCCTCCACGCCACATGCCTTGCCCACCATCTTCTGGGCCAGGGTGAAGCCCTTGCCGGTGTCGGCAACAGGCTGCGGACGACGGAACACGGTGGAGAACGGCAGACCCAGCGCTTCGCGGGCCTTGTCGGTCAGGCCGCGGCCGATGATCAGCGGAATGCGGCCACCGGCGCGCACTTCATCGATCAGCACCTCGGTCTTCAGTTCGAACCGGGCCAGCACCTCGTCGGTGCCGTGGCGGGTGATCTTGCCCTCATAGGGGAAGATGTCGATGACATCGCCCATTTCCAGCTTGGAGACGTCCACTTCGATGGGCAGGGCGCCGGCATCTTCCATGGTGTTGAAGAAGATGGGGGCAATCTTGCCACCGAGGCAGACGCCGCCGGCACGCTTGTTCGGCACGAACGGAATGTCGTCGCCCATGAACCAGAGCACGGAGTTGGTGGCGGATTTACGGGAAGAGCCGGTACCGACCACGTCACCCACGTAAGCCAGCGGGAAGCCCTGCTCTTTCAGGGAATCAATGGTCTTGATGGGGCCGATGACGCCATCCTTGTCCGGGGTGATGCCGGGACGGGCGTTCTTCAGCATCGCCAGGGCGTGCAGCGGAATATCCGGGCGGGACCAGGCGTCCGGCGCCGGCGACAGATCGTCGGTGTTGGTTTCGCCGGTCACCTTGAACACGGTGACGGTGATCTTCTCGGCCAGGGCCGGGCGGTTCAGGAACCACTCGGCGTCAGCCCAGGATTGCAGCACCTGCTTGGCGTGGGCATTGCCCGCCTTGGCCTTCTCTTCCACGTCGTGGAAGGAGTCGAACATCAGCAGGGTGTGAGAGAGGCCCTTGGCGGCAAGAGGAGCCAGGGTCGCATCGTCCAGCAGGTCGATCAGCGGCTGAATGTTGTAACCACCCTGCATGGTACCGAGCAGCTCGACGGCTTCGGCGGCAGTCAGGATGGGGGAATGGGCCTCGCCCTTGGCGACGGCGGTGAGGAAGCCGGCTTTCACATAGGCCGCTTCATCAACACCCGGGGGAATGCGGGAGGACAACAGTTCTTTCAGAAAGTCCTGTTCGCCGGCGGGCGGGTTCTTCAACAGCTCGACCAGGGCGGCGACCTGCTCTGCGTCCAGAGGTTTGGCGACCACGCCTTCGGCGGCACGTTCTGCGACGTGTTTACGGTATGTTTCAAGCACGACTAATTCCTCTTTGGTCTTTTTTTTGGGGTTCGCCCAAGCTCGCGGCGATCGTCCTTGCGGGACACCCGTAGGGTGCCCCCCACTATATAAGTTTTAACGACTAATTAAAATCCAAACCCTGTGCAGTTATTCATCAAACCAGCATAACCATATAAACCAATTAGGTTTTTTTAGAGTGACAAGCCGCCCACCCAAGGTGAGTTAACAAAAAGGCAGCATTTCGCCCTTATTGGAACGTAGTGCCCAATTGCAGATAGAACATGTCGTGTCCCCCCTCCGCCACGCCATAGCCGAGGAAGATGGGACCGAGGAAACTCTCCACCCCCATATAGAGGGAACCCGAGGTATAGGAGGATTCGATACTGATGTCCTCTCCCTTGTCCCAGACCCCCCCTTGCTCGAGGGAGCCCCCGAGGAACAGGGGCGCCTTGAAGGCGCCGAAGTCGTTGTCCGCCACCCGGTAGATGTAGCGCAGCCCGCCGAACAGGCTGTAGCGACCGCTCAACTGGTAATGCTGGAAGCCGGACATGCGGAACAGCCCGCCCAGATCCTGCACGAACAGCGGTACCGTCTCCTGGGAGCTTGAGCCGCCCCCTTCCAGCATCAGGTTGAGGCTGTGCCTGTCCCAGGACCAGGGCTTGATCATCACCAGCCGGTAATTCACCCCCTCGGCCTGCTCGGAGGGCGCGTCCGCGGGGTCGAGATCGACGTAGGAGTAGCCCCCCTTGATGTCCCAGTAGACCCCCTGATAGGGGAAGTAGCGGCTGTCGAGGGTGTCGTGCTCGAAGCGGATGTAGGGTCCCCAGGCGGAGGCATCGGCATCCGCGTTGGTGAGGTTCTGGATCTCCACGCTGCCGATCTTGCCCTCCAGCCCAAGGGAGAAGCGGCTCCAGGGCTGGCGATTCCAGCCGACGGCGAGATCCACGCTGGTGAAGCTGTACTCGGAGTCCAGATAGCTGACCCCGGACGACGACCTGCTCTCTTCCGGGAAGAAGACGCGTCGCTGGGTCTTGTCGTAGGCCAGGCTCGTCTCGCCGAAGTAGGTCTGGGAGGGCTCCAGCGGGGTGTAGAAGTCGGTCTTGAGGTGCTTGGCGGTCCCGAGGGACGCCTCGGTCAGCCACTCGCCTCCCCAGTCGTTGACGTTGGTGAGGGTGTAGGACATGCCGACGTTGTAGTTGGAGCTGCTCTCGAAGTCATCGGAGAAGCCGAGCTGGAAGTTGAGATAACCCGGCCCCCAGTTCTTCTCGCTGGCGTCCACCACCAGCACGTTCTCCCCGTCCCGCTCCTCCACCTCGTAGGTGATGCGATCGAACGACTCCAGGGCGTAGAGGCGACGGATCCCCGCCTCCAGGCTCTCGTAGGTCTGCACCTTGTCCGGACGCACGTTCAGCATGGCCCGCACCGTGTCGTCGGAGAGGCGCGACTTGTTGATGATCTCCACCTTGTCGATGTAGTAGGCGGGCTGGCCGCTGCGCTCGGCGCGCCGGCTCAGCTTGCCGTTGCGATAGTCGGCGTAGGCGGCGGGCGAGAGAGAGAGTGCATCGAGCCGGGCCGCTGCACTGTTGGCGACCGCCTCCCCGATCTTGATCCCCTCCGGCATCAGGGCGAAGTCGGCGATCCCCATGTTGCCGAACTCGGGGGTCAGCAGGATGTCCCTGGGGCCCAGCAGCGCCTTCTGCTTTTCGGTCCCCACCTGGGTCATGTAGGTGGTGAGCTGATCGATCATGGCCAATCCCGACTTGAGGGACTCCCGGGTACGCAGCTTGGCGCTGATGTCCACCGCGATCACCACGTCGGCCCCCATGGCCTTGGCCACGTCCACCGGCATGTTGTTGACCGTGCCACCATCGGCCAGGATGCGGCCGTCCCAGTCCACCGGCTTGAGGGCACCGGGAATGGACATGGAGGCCTGCATCGCCTTGGCGAGGCTGCCGTGATCCAGCACGAAGGGGGTCACCGTCTCCATGTCGGTCGCCACCGCGCGATAGGGGATAGGCAGGTTGTCGAAGCTCTTTTGCGCCGGCAGGTTGGAGGTGGCGTGGCGCAGCAGGCTGGCCATGGACTGTCCCTGGAAGAAGCCGTGCGGCAGCTGGGTCTGGTCACCGTTGACCCCGATGTCGGTGCGCAGCTGGTACTTCTCGGTCTGCTGCTTCTTGCGCAGGGATAGCTCGTCGCGCCCCACCTTGTCCTGATAGCCCTTGTTCCAGTCGATGGCCAGCGTCGTGCGCTCCACCTCCTCGGCGCTGAGCCCCATGGCATACATGCCCGCCACATAGGAGCCCATGCTGGTCCCGACGATGATGTCCACCGGGATGTGCTTTGCCTCCAGCACCTTGAGCACCCCGATATGGGCCGACCCCTTGGCCCCGCCGCCGCTCAGTACCAGGGCGATCCTCGGACGCTCCATCTTGGTTGCCCCCGGGTTTCTGGCCGAAGGCGCGGGATCATTGGCTCCGGCCGCCGCCATGAACGGCAGGGTCGCCAGCAGGAGCACGAGCAGGTGGGTCCATCCCCGATGAAAGATGCGCATATGAGAGTCCATAAATCCGGTGCGAGTCGAGCGGGCAGGCCGCCAGTCAGGTGCAGCCTACTATAAGTGCAAGCACTTTAACCGCAAGCCGGGGTGCTGGCGAGGGGTCGCCCCGCTTGCGACGATGTCTCGGCAAAATCGGGCGCCAATCCAGCCCAATCCGGGTGTGAGCGCAAACGTTAATCGACAATAAAGGCCCCCACCGCCTCAAGAGCGCGCCAAATCAGCCGCTATTATGAGTTCAACCCTGGTTCACACTTACGAGTCACCCTTATGTTCGCAAGCCTGACACTGAAACAGAAAATTCTGGCCACCGTCATCCTCGCCGTGGCCCTCTCCTGCCTGCTGGTGGGCTATTTCAGCCAGCGTTCTGCCCAGCAGCTGATCGAGGACCGCATGTTCGAGCAGGAGCTGCCCAACCTGACCCAGCGCATCGGCAAGGAGATCGAAAAGGATCTCACCTCGGTCGCCAATGCCGCCAGACAGCTTGCCAACGACCGCTTCGTGCTGGACTGGGTCGAGCGCGGCATGCCCAAGGAGCAGGAGTCCATCCTCATCAACCAGCTCAAGGACATGACGAGCCAGTATGGTCTGGTCACCGCCTCCTTCGCCGATCGTCAGAGTGCCGCCTACTACAACCAGGACGGTTTTCTGCGCATCCTGAACCACGAGCAGGACAACTGGTTCTATGACTACACCAAGAGCCGCCAGGATCTGATGCTTAGCATCTTTCGGGAGAGCAACGGCGAGGTGAAACTGTTCGTCAACTTCCAGCAACTCGACGGACGCGGCCTCGCCGGCCTCGCCAAATCCCTCGACAGCATGGTCAGCATGCTCGCCAACTTCCGCATCGGCGACAGCGGCTTCGTCTTCATGACAGACGGCAGCGGCAAGGTGAAGCTGCACCCCGACGCCGCCCGCATCGATCGGGACAACCTGACCCAGCTGGCCAGCGGCAGTAGCACCAACCTGCTCAACAAGCAGCCCTTTGCCGCCACCCATGCCGAGGTCGACGGCCAGCCAGTAATCCTGGCCAGCAGCTACATCCCCCTGCTCGACTGGTATCTGGTGGCCCAGGTGCCGGAGGCCGAGATTTATGCCGAACTGGACAGAGCGCGCCTGCACATGGTGCTGGTCAGCCTGGCCATCGCCGTCGGCATGGGGCTGCTCGGCGTTCTCCTGGCGGGCTCCGTGAGCCGCCCCCTCAACGAACTGGCCCGCCTGTTCCGCGAACTCGGCAGCGGTGATGGCGACCTCACCCATCGCCTCAAGGTCGATGGCCGTGACGAACTGGCCCAGGTGGCGACCGGCTTCAACAACTTTGTCGCCAAGATCCACGGCTCCATCGAACAGGTGGCGAGCAACTCCCGCCAGCTCGCCGCCACCGCCAACGAGGTGGCAGCCAAAGCCCAGCTCACCCAGCACAACTGCACCGCCCAGCGGGATCGCACCGTCCAGGTCGCTACCGCCATCCACGAGATGGGGGCCACCGTCACCGAGATCGCCGGCAATGCGTCTCTCGCCGCCGACGTCGCCAAGCAGGCCAACGAGCAGGCCGATGCGGGGGCCCAGGTTGTCGCCCAAGCCCGTCACGGCATCGTCGGCCTCTCCGGTGAAATCGAACAGGTCGCCGGGGTTATCGAGTCCCTGGCGAGCCAGACCGACTCCATCGGCAGCATCCTCGACACCATCCGCAGCATCTCGGAGCAGACCAACCTGCTGGCCCTCAACGCCGCCATCGAGGCCGCCCGCGCCGGCGAGCAGGGCCGTGGCTTCGCCGTGGTAGCCGACGAGGTGCGCAACCTCGCCAGCCGCTCCGCCGCCTCCACCGCCGAGATCCAGGGCATGATCAACAGCCTCCAGGAGCAGAGCGCCCGCGCCGTCAGCGCCATGGCCCTGGGCCGCAACCAGAGCCTGCGGGTGGTGACCCAGGCCGACGAGGCCAACGGCGCCCTCGACCAGATCACCGGGCACATCACCCAGATCAGCGACATGAACATCCAGGTCGCTACCGCCACCGAAGAGCAGTCGAGCGTGGTGGGCGAACTCAACCGCAACGTGGAGGACATCAACCAGCTCACCATGGAGACCGCCGATATCGCCCATCACCTGACCGAGTCGAGCCGCAACCTGCAGCACCTCTCCGGCGAGCTCGACAAGCTGGTCGGCAACTTCCGCCTCTGAGCGTCCGGCACCTCTTCCTGACCCACACCAGGGCGCTTCGGCGCCCTTCTTCATGACCACGGCAAGCCGTGACGCACGGGGGATACACCGTCTCCCACCGCCCTGCCACATGCCTCATAATCAGGAAAACGCGAGGAGGTATGATGGGCAAGCTGGTCGTGATGATAGTGCTGGGGGGGCTGCTCAGTGCCTGCAGCAGCGGGCCCGTGCGGGTGCACGGGGCCGATGTGAGCGTGGACGATACCCGGATCCGGGTCAGTGATGGGGATCGCGGAGGATACGGTACCTTCTGCCCACCGGGACAGGCCAAGAAGGGGCGCTGCTGACCGCTGGGTGCCGAAAGACAGACAACAAAAAGCCGCTCCATGGAGCGGCTTTTCTTATGAAACGGGCAGAAGATTATTTTTTCTTCTTGGCCTTGGCGTTCGGCAGGTCGGTGATGGAGCCTTCGAACACTTCGGCAGCCAGACCCACGGACTCGTGCAGAGTCGGGTGAGCATGGATGGTCAGCGCGATGTCTTCGGCGTCGGCACCCATCTCGATGGCCAGACCGATTTCACCCAGCAGTTCACCGCCGTTGGTACCCACGATGGCACCACCGATGACGCGGCCGCTCTCCTTGTCGAAGATCAGCTTGGTCATGCCGTCGGAGCAGTCGGACGCGATGGCGCGACCGGAAGCAGCCCACGGGAAGGTGGCGACTTCGAAGTTCAGACCCTGTTGCTTGGCTTCCTTCTCGGTCAGACCCACCCAGGCCATCTCCGGCTCGGTATAGGCGATGGACGGAATCACTTTCGGGTCGAAGTAGTGCTTCTTGCCGGCGATGACTTCGGCCGCCACGTGGCCTTCGTGTACACCCTTGTGGGCCAGCATGGGCTGACCGACGATGTCGCCGATGGCGTGGATGTGGGCCACGTTGGTACGCAGCTGCTTGTCCACCTCGATGAAACCGCGCTCGTTGACGGCAACACCGGCCTTCTCGGCATCCAGCATCTTGCCGTTCGGCACACGGCCTACGGCAACCAGCACGTTGTCGTAGCGAACCGGCTCGGCCGGGGCGTGCTTGCCTTCGTAGGAGACGTACAGGCCGTCTTCACGGGCTTCAACGGCGGTGACCTTGGTCTCCAGCATGATGTTGAATTTCTTGGCAACGCGCTTGGTGTAGATCTTGACGATGTCTTTGTCGGCAGCCGGTACCAGCTGGTCGGCAAATTCCACCACGTCGATCTCGGAACCCAGGGAGGAGTACACGGTACCCATCTCCAGACCGATGATGCCGCCACCGATGACCAGCAGCTTGCCAGGAACGGTCGTCAGTTCCAGCGCATCGGTAGAGTCCCATACGCGGGGGTCGTCATGGGGGATGAACGGCAGCTTCACCGGACGGGAACCGGCGGCGATGATGGCGTTGTCGAAGGTGACGGTGGTCTTGCCGTCGGCGCCTTCCACTTCCAGCGTGTTCGGACCGGTGAACTTGCCGAAGCCGTTCACGACCTGGACTTTACGCATCTTGGCCATGCCAGCCAGACCGCCGGTCAGCTGGTTGATGACCTTCTCTTTCCACAGACGCACCTTGTCGATGTCGGTCTGCGGGGCACCGAAGACGATGCCGTGCTCGGCCAGCGCCTTGGCTTCTTCAATGACTTTGGCGACGTGCAGCAGTGCCTTGGACGGGATGCAACCCACGTTCAGGCAGACGCCACCCAGGGTGGAGTAACGCTCGACGATAATGGTATCCAGACCCAAGTCAGCCGCACGGAAGGCAGCGGAATAACCGGCAGGGCCAGCACCCAGTACTACGACCTGGGTTTTGATTTCTTTACTCATCATGACCTCTTTGTCGTTCTTATATCCCCGGACAGCACAGTCTTATGCCAAACAAGGCCGCTGCAGCCGTGAAAAAAACGGGGCAAGTTTACAATCCTGTTAACGAAATGAGAAGCAAAAAGGGCGGGCTCTGGGCCCGCCCTCTCACTTACAGGACCAGTCGACGAATGTCGGACAACACACCACTCAGGGTGGTGATGAAGCGGGCACCGTCGGCGCCATCGATGACGCGGTGGTCGTAGCTCAGAGCCAGCGGCAGCATCAGGCGCGGCACGAACTCTTTACCGTTCCACTTCGGCTTCATCTCGGACTTGGAGACGCCCAGGATGGCCACTTCCGGCGCGTTGACGATCGGGGTAAAGCTGGTACCGCCGATGCCACCCAGGCTGGAGATGGTGAAGCAACCGCCCTGCATGTCGGCAGCGGTCAGCTTGCCAGCACGGGCCTTCTTGGAGATCTCGGCCAGATCGCGGGACAGCTCGTGGATGCCCTTCTTGTTGACGTCGCGAACCACCGGAACCACCAGACCGTTGGGGGTATCCACCGCCACACCGATGTGGATGTACTTCTTCATGATCAGCTTGCTGCCGTCTTCGGACAGGGCGCTGCAGAAGCGCGGATGGGCTTCCAGGGCCTTGGCGGCCGCCTTCAGGATGAACACCAGCGGGGTGATCTTCACGTCCAGCTTCTGCTTCTCGGCCAGGATGTTCTGCTCTTTGCGGAACGCTTCCAGATCCGTGGTATCGGCTTCGTCGAACTGGGTGACATGGGGGATCATGGCCCAGTTGCGGTGCAGGGCAGGACCGGAGATCTTCTGGATACGGGTCAGTTCCAGCTCTTCGACAGGGCCGAACTTGCTGAAATCAACCTTCGGCCAGGCCACGACGCTCATGCCGTTGCCAGTGCCGGTGCCGGCAGCCGGAGCGGACTCGGCGCGCTTGACCGCATCCTTCACGTAAGCCTGCACGTCTTCTTTGACGATGCGACCCTTGCGACCGGAGGCTTTCACCTTGGCCAGGTTGACACCGAACTCGCGCGCCAGACGGCGTACTGCCGGGGAGGCGTGGACGTAGGCGTCGTTGGCGACGAAATCGGAGGCGGCAGCAGCCTGGGCAACCGGCGCAGGAGCGGCGGCAGCCGGTGCGGCAGCAACGGGCGCTGCGGCAGGAGCCGGAGCAGCCACGGCAGCCGGAGCGGCACCCGCCACTTCGAATACCATGATCAGGGAACCGGTGGAGACCTTGTCACCCGCCTTCACCTTGATCTCCTTGACCACACCGGCGAACGGCGCAGGCACTTCCATGGAGGCCTTGTCGCCTTCCACGGTGATCAGGGACTGGTCGGCTTCAACCTTGTCACCCACGGCGACCATGATTTCGGTCACTTCCACTTCGTCACCGCCGATGTCCGGCACGTTGACGTCCTTGGCACCGGCGGCAACCGGAGCAGCGGCAGCCACGGGGGCAGCAGCAGGAGCCGGCGCAGCAACAGCGGCCGGGGCTGCGCCCGCCACTTCGAAGACCATCACCAGGGAGCCGGTAGAAACCTTGGCGCCGGCGGCAACCTTGATCTCGACCACGCGACCGGCGAACGGTGCCGGCACTTCCATGGAGGCCTTGTCACCTTCCACGGCGATGATGGACTGGTCGGCTTCAACCATGTCGCCCACGGCAACCATGATCTCAGTTACTTCGACTTCGTCACCACCGATGTCCGGCACGTTGACGTCCTGGCGAGCGGCAGCAGCAGGAGCGGCGGCCGGCGCGGCAGCAACCGGGGCAGCAGCCTGGGCCGGAGCCGGTGCGGCAGCACCCTCGGCTTCGAAGACCATGATCTGGGAACCGGTGGCAACCTTGTCGCCCACCTTGATCAGGATCTCTTTGACGATACCGGCGGCCGGAGCCGGGACTTCCATGGAGGCCTTGTCACCTTCCACGGCGATCAGGGACTGGTCCAGCTCGACCTTGTCACCCACGGCCACCATGATCTCGGTGACTTCAACTTCATCAGCACCGATATCCGGCACCATAATCTGTTTGGACATTGCGCTTTATCCTCTTGCGTGCATCCGCGTGGCTGCCTGAGCATCACCACGCGCATCCCGCGTTATCCGTTTAAACCCAGGCAAGGTCGCGCCGGATACCCGGCGCGACACTCAATCCTCTTACGCGTACAGCGGGTTGACCTTGTCGGCATCGATGCCGTACTTGGCGATGGCTTCGGCCACAACCTGCTTGTCTACCTCGCCGCGCTTGGCCAGTTCGGTCAGGGCAGCAACCACTACGTAGAACTCGTTCACTTCGAAGTGACGACGCAGGTTGGCACGGCTGTCGGAGCGGCCGTAACCGTCGGTACCCAGTACACGGTAGTTCTCGGTCGGAACGAAGGCACGCACCTGATCGGCGAAGGACTTCATGTAGTCAGTCGCAGCGATGGTGGCTTCGCTGCCCAGTACCTGAGCGATGTAGGGCACACGCGCTTCGGCGGTCGGGTGCAGCATGTTCCAGCGATCCGCGTCCTGACCGTCACGAGCCAGTTCGTTGAAGGAGGTGACGCTGAACACGTCGGAACCCACGCCGTACTCGCTGGCCAGGATCTGGGCGGCAGTACGCACGTGACCCAGGATGGAACCACAACCCAGCAGCTGTACCTTAGCCTTGGTGCCGGCCACGGTTTCCAGCTTGTAGATACCCTTGCGGATGCCTTCCTCGGCGCCTTCCGGCATGGCCGGCATGGCATAGTTCTCGTTCAGGGTAGTGATGTAGTAGAACACGTTCTCCGGGTTCTCACCGTACATGCGGCGCAGGCCGTCCTGTACGATCACTGCCACTTCATAGGCGTAGGACGGGTCGTAGGAGATGCAGTTCGGGATGGTGTTGGCCAGGATGTGGCTGTGACCATCTTCGTGCTGCAAGCCCTCTCCGTTAAGAGTGGTACGACCGGAGGTCGCGCCCAGCAGGAAGCCACGGGCTTGCTGGTCACCGGCTGCCCACGCCATGTCGCCGATCCGCTGGAAGCCGAACATGGAGTAGTAGATGTAGAACGGGATCATCGGGCAGTCGTTGGTGCTGTAAGAGGTGGCAGCAGCCAGCCAGGAGGACATGGCGCCCAGCTCGTTGATACCGTCTTGCAGAACCTGACCCTGCTTGTCTTCCTTGTAGTAGGAGACGATGTCGCGGTCTTGCGGGGTGTACTGCTGACCGTGCGGGCTGTAGATACCGATCTGGCGGAACAGACCTTCCATACCAAAGGTACGGGCTTCGTCAGCCAGGATCGGGACGATGCGCTTGCCGATGGACTTGTCTTTCAGCATCACGTTCAGGGAACGCACGAACGCCATGGTGGTGGAGATTTCGCGCGCCTGTTCACCCAGCAGCGGACCGAAGGCATCCAGCGCCGGGATTTCCAGCTTGGTGGTGCTCTCGCGCAGACGGGTCGGTACATAGCCCTTCAGTGCGGCACGGCGGGCGTGCAGGTACTTGTGCTCTTCGGTACCCTCTTCGATCTTCAGGTACGGCAGGTTTTCCAGCTGCTCGTCGGTGACCGGCAGGTTGAAACGATCGCGCAGGTGACGCACGGAGCCCAGATCCATCTTCTTGACCTGGTGAGCGATGTTCTTGCCTTCGGCCGCTTCGCCCATGCCATAGCCCTTGATGGTCTTGGCCAGGATCACGGTCGGCTTGCCCTTGGTCTGTGCAGCTTTGGAGAAGGCGGCGAACAGTTTGCGGGGGTCGTGACCACCGCGGTTCAGGGCGAAGATCTCCTCGTCGGTCATGTCTTTGACCAGCGCGGCGGTTTCCGGGTAACGGTTGAAGAAGTGCTCGCGCACGTAGGCACCGTCACGGGACTTCATGGTCTGGTAGTCACCATCCACGGTCTCGTTCATCAGCTGGATCAGCTTGCCGGAAGTGTCTTTCTTCAGCAGCTCATCCCACTTGCGACCCCAGATGACCTTGGTCACGTCCCAGCCAGCGCCGGCGAACAGACCTTCCAGCTCGTTGATGACCTTGCCGTTGCCGACAACCGGACCATCCAGACGCTGCAGGTTGCAGTTGACCACGAACACCAGGTTGTCGAGCTTTTCACGCACGGCAACAGTCAGGGCACCCTTGGCTTCCGGCTCGTCCATCTCGCCGTCACCCAGGAAGGCGTAAACGGTCTGCTCGGAGCAATCCTTGATGCCACGGTCGGTCAGGTACTTCAGGAAACGCGCCTGATAGATGGCGGCGATGGGGCCCAGACCCATGGAAACGGTCGGGAACTGCCAGAATTCCGGCATCAGTTTCGGGTGCGGGTAGGAAGGGATACCCTTGCCATCCACTTCCTGACGGAAGTTGTCCAGCTGCTCTTCGGTCAGGCGACCTTCGGCGAATGCGCGGGCGTAGATGCCCGGGGAGATGTGACCCTGGAAGTAGACCAGATCGCCACCGTCCTTCTCGTTGCGGGCACGGAAGAAGTGGTTGTAGCAGACTTCATAGATGGTCGCGGAAGAAGCGAAGGAAGACATGTGACCACCCAGGTCCAGATCTTTCTTGGAAGCGCGCAGCACGATCATCATGGCGTTCCAGCGGATGATGGCGCGAATGCGGCGTTCCATTTCCAGGTCGCCCGGGTAAGCCGGCTCGTCGCTGGACGGGATGGTGTTGATGTAGTCGCGGTTTGCCTTGGCAGCCACGTCCACACCGCTTGCGCGGGCTTTCTCGGCCAACTGTTCAAGGATGAACTGAGCGCGTTGCGGACCCTCTTCACGCAGCAGGGATTCCAGAGAGGCAAGCCACTCCAGCGTTTCTATCGGGTCCACATCGTTCTTCAGGATATCAGACATGGCTGGTTCCTATGTTGTTGTGATTGCACGGCATTGCACGGCGAAGGGCGCAAGCATTCGACAATTAAGAAAGCCTTGTGGGATTAGTTTTCCTGCTGACGGATCCGACGCATGGATCGCTGGATCCGGCTGTCTTCCCTCTGCATATCCAACAAGGTGTCCTCGATAAAGGCCAGGTGCTCATGACAAGCAGCCCTGGCCCGCTCCGGAGCCCCCGACAGGATAGCCTCGATCAGGCTCGCACGATGGCGACGGATCTTGGCGACCACTCCCGGACGGCGATTCAAAATTTCGTTATTGCGTAAAATGTTCTGCTCGAGCATGGGGCCCATGGCCCGCAACAGGTGCAGCAGCACCACGTTGTGGGAGGCCTCGGCCACGGCCAGATAGAACTGGGTCACGGCGGCCGATTCGACCACCAGCGAGCCTTGCTGGCCGGCTTCTTCGATGGCGGCTTGCGCCAGGCGAATCCGTTCGAAATCAGCCTCGGTGCCCCGCAGCGCAGCATAGTAGGCACAGATGCCTTCCAGCGCGTGACGAAACTCCAGCAGGTCGTACTGGGCTTCCGGGTGAGTGCTGAGCAGTTCGAACAGAGGGTCGGCGATCCCCTTGCTCAGGGCATTTTGTACGTAAGTGCCACCGCCCTGACGACGATACAAGAGTCCTCTCGCTTCCAGGCGCTGGATGGCTTCGCGCAAGGAAGGGCGCGACACCTGAAACTGCATGGCGAGTTCCCGCTCGGGCGGCAACTTCTGGCCCGGCTGCAGGCTGCCTTCCAGAATCATGCTTTCCAGCTCGGCGACAATGGCGTCGGCCAGCTTGGGCTGAGTTATCTTGATATAGGGCATGAGGCTACTTTGTTAAATTGGTATTACCAATTTTATGGTTGGGGCGAAAATTAGCAGAGGGCTTGAAAAAAGTCCACCCAAAAGATGATCTGAATCAAGAAGCTCGGTTGCCACTTTAGGGGTAAAAACGCGGAATCATGATATAGCTCATAGAAAATGGTCTGACCAATATTTGTGAGCTTGCTCACCGATAACATTTGTTCAACAGCATGAAAAATGGCTTGCTAGACAAGGCAAGCCATTGATTCTAAAAACACAAAATAATTTTTAGATTTTTCACTCAAAGTGAAGCTTTTCCCGATAGCGGGGCCATTCGAAACTGTCACCCGGATCCGTCTTGCGGCCCGGCGCGATGTCACAGTGGCCGACAATACGGTCCGCCGTGATGGCGGGATAACGGTGAACAATCGCCCGGCTGAGGTCCGACAGCACCTCGTATTGCTTGTCGCTGTAAGGAAGCTCGTCGGTTCCTTCCAGTTCGATCCCGATGGAAAAATCGTTGCACGCCTCCCTCCCCTCCCAGCTCGAGACTCCCGCATGCCATGCCCTGGCGCCAAAAGGCACGTACTGAACCAGTTCCCCATCGCGGCGGATCAGGCAGTGGGCCGAGACCCTCAGTTGATGAATACCGGCGAAATAGGGGTGAGCACCGGGATCGAGGCGCCCCAGAAACAGATCGTCGATAAAGGGGCCACCAAACTGCCCGGGGGGCAGGCTGATGCCGTGTATCACCAGCAAGGAGACATCCTCCGGGCTGAGCCTCTCATTGTGATGGGGGGAAGGCACCTTGCGGGCCTGCTCGCACCATCCTTCTCGATCGATGGAAAACAGGGTTGTGGGTTGTGTCATCGTCTGCTCGACTCACAAATGGAAGCGATGTGCCTCTGGCGGGATGGGAAAACTGGGAACAAGTCTCTGAATTCATGGATAACGCTATGTTAGGCTGAGCCATTCACTCGCGCGATATGGGACACACTATGCACCCGATGGCACGCCGTCTCTGGCTGCTCGCCTGGCTCTCGCTGCTGGGTCTGCTGACCCTCTACTTTCATGGTCGTGAACAACCGTCGGTGACCGCCAGCGGCGATCTGCTGCTCAGGGCCGATGCCAGCGGCCATTATCGTCTGGAGGGTGCCATCAACGACCAGCCGGTGCAACTGCTGCTGGACACAGGAGCAACCAGGGTGACCATACCGAGCCAGGTGGCCGCCCGGCTCGGCCTCGTCGCCACGGGCCGCAGCCGTGTCAACACGGCAGCCGGAGAGATCCAGGTCGAAACCGGCCGGATCGAAAGTCTGGCGATGGGTCCGCTGACCCTGTACGATTTGTCCGTCTTTATCAATCCGGCTGCCGACGGGGAGGAGATCCTGGTGGGCATGAATGCCCTGGGCAGGCTGGAATTGCGCCAGAAAGACAGGCAATTGCTTCTCAGACCCTTGCAGGAATAAGGCATGTTACAACAGGACATCCGCCGCGCCGTGCGCGCCGCACTTCTCGAAGACTTGGGCGATGCCCTCACCGCGCTGGATCAACCGGATGCCAGCGCCGACATCACGGCCCAGCTGATCCCGGCCGATCGCATCTCGACCGCGCGAGTCATCACCCGCGAGGCGGGCGTCTTCTGCGGCCAGCCCTGGGTCGACGAGGTGTTTGCCCAGCTCGGTGGCGAAGTGAAGGTCGAGTGGAAAGTGCAAGATGGTGAACGCCTTGCCCCCAATCAGGAGCTGTTCCGCCTCCATGGCCCCGCCCGCGTGCTGCTGACCGGCGAGCGCAATGCGCTGAACTTCGTGCAGACCCTTTCCGGGGTCGCCACCCTGACCGCACGTTATGTAGCCGAGCTGGAAGGCACTGACTGCCGCCTGCTCGATACCCGCAAGACCCTGCCAGGCCTTCGCAGCGCCCAGAAGTATGCGGTCACCTGCGGCGGCGGCAAAAACCACCGCATCGGTCTGTTTGATGCCTACCTCATCAAGGAGAACCACATTCTCGCCTGCGGCGGCATCCCTGAAGCAATCAGCGAAGCGCGCCGTCTCAATCCGGACAAACCGGTGGAAGTCGAGGTCGAATCCCTGGCCGAGCTGGAGCAGGCCCTGGCCGCACGGGCCGACATCGTGATGCTGGACAACTTCGACATCCCCATGATGCAGGAAGCCGTTCGCCTCAATCAGGGCAGAGCCAAGCTGGAAGTCTCCGGCAACGTCACCCTCGATACCCTTGCCGGATACGCCGCGACCGGGATCGACTTCATCTCGGTGGGAGCGCTGACCAAGCATGTGCGGGCACTGGATCTCTCCATGCGCTTTGTCGAGGCTTGAGCAAGCCCCATCCGTTGCTCGTGCCCAAAAATATTACAGGGCTCGAAACTTGCAAAAGGCGCCATCGGCGCCTTTTCTTTATGCAGGATCCCTCGACATAAGGAGTGTGAAGATGGGCCCTCCCGCCTCATGACAAGTGCCAATGGAAGCCATTTGATCTTTGATTTTTCTACCTATTTCACTGAATGACACAAAAGTGGCTGACAAGAGGCCTGCCTCTGTTGCCAACCCGAAGCGCTCGGATAAGATACCAACGTGGATGCATTCCACCTGTGCTTATCAGGAACCATGGAAAAAAAGGATATTTGACATTAAAAGACAGTCAGGGTTTACGCTAATCGAATTGATGATCGTCGTTGCGATCGTTGCCATCCTCGCCGCCATCGCCTTGCCGGCGTATCAGAACTATACCAATAAGGCTCGCTTCACACAGGCAATCTCATCAGCTGGTGGAATCAAGACTGAGGCGGAAGTTTGCTTCCAGACAACAGGGGCATTTGGCTGCCCTGCTCTGCTTGCCAGTGCTGCTGCGCCAACTGGGGTTGCTCTAACAATCACTGGGGCTTCAAGCAGTGCAACAAGCCTGACGATTCAAAGTAGCATGACAAACCCATCAGGAGCATACCAACTTGTAGCAGCTACTTCTGGTGGTGCAGTTACCTGGACCGCTACCTGCAGTCCAACCACTCTTTGTAATTAATGACCTCCTCACTCAATAGCGGCCTGGCCACCAGCCTGGCCGCTTCCTCCCTCCTCAGTGAGCCGGACTCACAGCGTTATCTGAGCCAGGCCAGGGCGCAGCGCAAGCCCTTTGTCACCTTCCTGATCGAGAACGATATCCTCGACAGCAAGGCGCTGGCAGATTTCTGCGAGCTGGAATATGGGGTACCTCTGCTGGATCTGGCGGCCTTCGATCTCGCCGAGATCCCGCAGAAATACCTCAATCAAAAGCTGATTGAAAAGCACCATGTCCTGCCCATCTACACCCAGGGGCATACCCTCTATATCGCCATGTCCGATCCGACCAATGTGTCGGCTCTGGAGGATTTTGGTTTCAGTTTTGGCCTGCACACGGAAGCCCTGCTGGTCGAAGAGAGCAAGCTGACCGCCGCCATCGGCAAGCTGATGGAGAGCGAGCAGGATACCCTCGGCATGGATCACATCGACGAGGCCGAGATCTCGGAGCTCGAGGTCTCCGATGAGAATTCCCGCCTCGACGAGAGCGTCAACACCGCCGACGACGATGCCCCCATCGTCAAATACATCCATAAAATCATGATGGACGCCATCAAGCGCGGGGCATCCGACCTGCATTTCGAACCCTATGAGACCAAGTACCGGATCCGCTTTCGGGTAGACGGCATACTGCACGAAGTCGCCACCCCGCCGGTCAATCTGGCGAACCGTTTCGCGGCTCGCTTAAAGGTGATGGCGAGGCTGGATATCGCCGAGCGGCGTCTGCCCCAGGATGGGCGGATCAAGCTGAAGATCTCCCGCAGCAGATCCATGGACATGCGGGTCAATACCCTGCCCACCATGTGGGGCGAGAAGATCGTCATCCGCTTGCTGGACTCGTCGGCCGCCCGCCTCAACCTCGATCAACTCGGCTTCGACGACCGCCAAAAGGCGCAATACCTGCATGCGCTCTCCAAACCACAGGGCATGATACTGGTCACCGGGCCCACAGGGTCGGGCAAGACGGTGTCGCTCTATACCGGTCTCAACATCCTCAATACCAGCGAGGTCAACATCTCCACCGCCGAGGATCCGGTTGAGATCAACCTGCCCGGCGTCAACCAGGTGCAGATCAACCCCAAGGCGGGGCTCACCTTCGCCAGTGCCCTGCGCTCCTTCCTGCGCCAGGATCCCGACATCGTCATGGTGGGGGAGATCCGGGATCTGGAAACCGCCGAGATTGCCATCAAGGCCGCCCAGACCGGTCACCTGGTGCTGTCGACCCTGCACACCAACTCGGCGGCAGAAACGCTCACCCGGATGATGAACATGGGGGTGCCGGCCTTCAACATCGCCTCTTCGGTCACCCTCATCATGGCCCAGCGCCTTGCCCGCAAACTCTGCGATCACTGCAAGGCGCCGGAAGTGGTGCCGGAAGCCGAGTTGCTGGAGCTGGGCTTCACCCAGCAGCAACTGGCCGCCGGTTTGCGGCTGTTCAAACCCGTGGGATGCAAGGAGTGCTCGGGAGGCTACAGAGGCCGGGTCGGCATTTATGAGATCATGCTGATGTCCGACAACATCGCCAAACTCATCATGCAGGGAGCCAACTCGCTGCAGATTGCCGCGATAGCCCAAAAAGAAGGGATGCGCACCCTGCGTACATCCGGCCTCGAGAAAGCGCGTCTTGGCGTCACCAGCCTGGCCGAAATCAACAGGATCACCACCAACTGAGTTCGCAGTGCCCGAGTCATCTCGCCGGGTGAAGCCGCTGTAATCACCCCGATGACCTTCTTCAAGCCAAGATGAGCCGGACAGGCAGCAGCATCCGGCCACCGTCGCCCAATTGCAGGATGCAGTGATGGCCACATTAGCTCAAAAACGCAACGCACCGAAAAAAGTCTTCTCCTACCGCTGGCACGGCGTCAACCGCAAGGGACAGAAGGTCTCCGGCGAGCTGCAAGCCGACAGCATCACCACCGTCAAGGCCGAGCTGCGCAAGCAGGGCGTCAACGTCACCAGGGTCAGCAAGCAGAGCCAGGGGCTCTTCTCCAAGGGCGGCGCCAAGATCAAGCCGATGGACATCGCCGTCATCTCCCGCCAGATCACCACCATGCTCTCCGCCGGCGTGCCTCTGGTGCAGAGTCTTCAGATCATTGCTCGCGGCCACGAGAAAGCGGCGGTGCGCGAACTCATCGGCCAGATCGCCGCCGATGTGGAAACGGGCACCCCGCTCTCGGAGGCGTTGCGCCGCCATCCCCGCCACTTCGACGACCTCTATTGCGACCTGGTCGAGGCCGGGGAGCAATCCGGTGCCCTGGAGACCATCTACGACCGTATCGCCATCTACCGCGAGAAGAACGAAGCCCTCAAATCCAAGATCAAGAAGGCCATGTTCTATCCGTCCATGGTCATTCTGGTGGCCATCGTCGTCACCTCCATCCTGCTGCTCTTCGTCATTCCCCAGTTCGAGGATATCTTCAAGAGCTTCGGTGCCGAGCTGCCCGCCTTTACCCGGTTCGTCATCGCCATCTCCCGCTTCATGCAGGAGTGGTGGTACGCCATCTTTGGCGGCGCGGCTCTCGCCGTCTTCCTCTATGTGCGGGCCTGGCGAAAATCCCAGAAGGTCAGGGACAACACGGACAAGTTCATCCTCACCATTCCCGTGGTGGGCAACATACTGCACAAGGCGGCCATGGCCCGTTTTGCACGCACCCTCTCCACCACCTTCTCCGCCGGTATCCCACTGGTGGATGCCCTGGTCTCGGCGGCCGGAGCATCGGGCAACTATGTCTATCGCACTGCGACCATGGCCATTCGCAACGAGGTGGTGGCCGGCATGCAGATCAACGTCGCCATGCGCACCGTGGATCTTTTCCCCGACATGGTGACCCAGATGGTGATGATCGGTGAGGAATCCGGCGCCATCGACGACATGCTCTCCAAGGTCGCCGCCATTTTCGAACAGGAGGTGGACGACATGGTCGACGGCCTCACCAGCCTGCTCGAACCCATTATCATGGTGGTGCTCGGGGTGCTGGTCGGCGGCATGGTCGTGGCCATGTACCTCCCCATTTTCAAGCTGGGCTCTGTGATACACTGACCCCCTCGACAGAGGGCCGGGCGGTGCATTTCCCCCGGCCATCTGTCATCCCCGTTCCCGACACAAGCGATTGATCTATGGTGCCTTTGATCGAACTGGCCCAGGGCTTGCCCTGGCTCTATCTCTCCTTGATTTTCCTTTTCTCCCTGATGGTGGGCAGCTTCCTGAACGTGGTGATCCATCGCCTGCCCATCATGATGGAGCGGGCCTGGCATGCCGAATACAGCGACTATTTCGGTGACGGTGAAGAGACTCCTCCTGCAACCGGACGATACAACCTCATGGTACCTCGCTCCCGCTGCCCCCACTGCGACCACCCCATAGGGGCGCTGGAGAACATTCCCCTACTGAGCTGGCTATGGCTCAGGGGGCGCTGCCGCAACTGCCACGCCCCCATTTCGGCTCGCTATCCCCTGGTCGAGCTGCTCACCGCCCTGCTGTCGGTCTCGGTAGCAGCCGCGCTTTCCCCCGGCTGGGGCACCCTTGCCGCTTTGTTGCTCACCTGGACATTGGTCGCACTGACCTTCATCGACCTGGACAAGATGCTCTTGCCGGATCAGCTCACCCTGCCCCTGCTCTGGGGTGGCCTGCTGTTCAATCTGGCGGGCGGTTTCGTGCCCCTGGCCGATGGGGTGGTCGGCGCCATGGCGGGTTACCTGGTGCTCTGGAGCCTCTACTGGACCTTCAAGCTGCTGACCGGCAAGGAAGGGATGGGGTACGGGGATTTCAAACTGCTGGCGGCGCTGGGCGCCTGGCTCGGCTGGCAAGCCTTGCCCATCGTGCTGCTGCTCTCTTCGCTGGCGGGCGCCATCATCGGCATCGGTCTCATCCTGCTGCGCAACCACCACCAGGGCAAACCCATTCCCTTTGGCCCCTATCTCACCATCGCGGGCTGGATAACGCTGCTGTGGGGCGATAGCATCACCCGCTGGTATCTTGATGTCGTGCTCTAGCAAAAGGATCTCTGACCCATGTATGTAGTCGCAATCACAGGGGGAATCGGCAGCGGCAAGACCACGGTTGCCAACCGCTTTGCCGAGCTGGGCATCGAGGTGGTGGATGCGGACATCATCGCCCGCGAGGTAGTGGAGCCCGGCACCCCTGCTCTGGCTGCCATCGCCGCCCATTTTGGCCCGGATGTCGTTGCCCCCGATGGCCAGCTCGATCGCCGCCGGCTGCGAGAGCGGATCTTCACCGATTCGCAGGCCAAGGAGTGGCTCAATGCCCTGCTCCATCCCCTCATCCGCAGCGAGATGCTGCGCCAGTGTGCGGCAACCCGCTCCCCCTACTGCCTGCTGGTCGTCCCCTTGCTGGTGGAAAACAGGCTCACTTCCCTCGCCGATCGGGTACTGGTGATCGATGTGGACGAAGCGACGCAAATCGAGCGTACCTGCCGCCGCGATGGCGTCACTCGGGAACAGGCCCAGGCGATACTGGCGTCCCAGGCGAGCCGCAGCGAGCGCCTGGCGATGGCCGACGACGTCCTGGACAACCAGAGTGGTACGAGTGAGACCATCTGGCAGCGAATTTTCGCCCTGCACCAGACATATCTGGCATTTGCCTCTCAACAAGCCCACCAACTGTGAGTACACTAGGCCGGTTTATGGCTGGCCAGGATTAGGCATGATTTACGATTTTCCCCTCAATGAAAAAAGCCGGACCTATCTTCGTCTGGAGTCCCTGTTTTCCCAGATCCGCGACAATCTGGAGAGTGACCAGTCCTGGGCACATATCGCCTTCTTCAAGGGGTTGTTCGATTTGCAGGAGTTGCTGGAGCGTGGTGACCTGCGTGCCGATCTCATCAAGGATCTGGAGCGCCTCGGCCAACGCCTGAGCCACTGGGCCAGTCTGCCTGACGTCGATCTCGAGCAGATCCAGCGGATGCAGCAGGAGAGTACCCAGCTCTCCCGCAACCTGCTGAACTCCCCGCGCCCCGGCGCCCGTCTGAAAGAGGATCGCCTGCTCGGCTCCATTCGTCAGCGCTTCTCCATTCCGGGTGGTCTGTGCGCCTTCGATGTGCCGCAACTGCACCACTGGCTGGCGACCCCGGCCGTCACCCGCCACCAGCAGATGCAGCAATGGCTGAGTGACATCACCCTGTTGATGAACGCCATCTCCCTGTTGCTGCGCCTGTGGCGCGAGTCGGGCAACTTCAGCGACCAGGTGGCCACCAATGGCTTCTTCCAGGATACCGCCGAAGGGGCTGAACTGATCCGCATCCGTCTGGCGGGCACCCAACCCTGCTATCCGACCCTGAGCGGCCACAAGAACCGCTTCGCCCTGCGCTTCCTGCCGACGACGGAACAGCAGATAGGCGACGTCTCCTTCCAGCTCGCCTGTTGTTGAGGAGCGCCCCATGGTGACCAAGGTAAAGTGCCCGACCTGTCAGAGCGAGATCGAATGGGGTCCGCAGAGCCCGTTTCGCCCCTTCTGCAGCAAGCGCTGCCAGCTGATCGACCTCGGCGAGTGGGCGGATGAACAGAAGCGCATCCCGGGCGAGATCAACCCGGATCTGCTGCCCGATCCGGAACAGGGCGATCCCTGGCAATAAACACTTCACGATCAAAAAAGGGCCCTCAGGCCCTTTTTCGTTGGTATCGATTCCCTTTCAGGCAAGCGAGGCCTGCAACCGCGCGACGATGGGGCCGTTGGCATCCGGGAAGTGGTATTCGTGCAGCGAGGCCAGTGGTACCCAGCGGCACTCCTGTCCCTCCTTGCCAAAGGGCTCGCCGTGGAAGCGGGTCACCATCCAGATATCCAGCAAGACCTGCTTGTCGGGGTAGTCGTGGTGCAGCTCCATGAAGGGGGCACAATCCTGCACCCGGATCCCGATCTCTTCCCACAATTCCCTGTCCAGCGCGGTGAGCAGATCCTCCCCCGACTCCACCTTGCCACCAGGAAACTCCCAGCGATCCCCCTGATGGCGATCGGCTGAGCGTTTGGCGATGAAGATATCGCCCCGTTCGTTCTCGATGACGCCCACCGCCACCCAGATCCGTTTCTTCTGTTCCATCATTGTCCTCAGCGTAAACACGGCAAACGGGCGATCCAGGGGGCAAGCCGAATGGCCTGCTGATCCCCCCGGGCCCTGAAGAGATCCTGCCCGACATGCTCATTGCCCGGCGGCGCAACCTGCGGCCAGGGCACCGCACCGGGCGGAGTGAAACAACGATCGTGTACCCGCGCGCTCTGGCGCAGATAGCGCCATAAACAGTCTCGCAAGAACCACTGGTCGATGTTCGGTGTTTCCATGGTACTGGGCTGATAGCTCGCCATCAGCGGCGCAAGGGGAGGCAGCACACCGGCCACACCGCCCCACATGCCGGCCAGCACCAGATCGGTGTGGCTCCACCAGTCACGCATGATATGGAACCAGCGCCCCGATGCAAGCCAGTCATCGACCGCCAGCCGCTCCCGCAGATTCAGCACGGAGTCCGCATCGCGCACAAGAAAGCGCCCCACGCCGGGATCATTGGCGACCTGGAAGCGCCAGCAGAGGCGCTGACGCTGGGATTGGCCATCGGGCTGCACCTTTATCTCGGCGCCATGTTCTTGCAGGCAGGCCAGAAACCCCTGAGGGACACTGCCATCCACATAAAAACGCACCCGCCAGCCCGGATAGAGGTAAGCTGCGGCCAGCACATTGTCGAGCGCTCCCCGCAAATAGCGGGGCTGTACTCCCCACAAGGAGAAGGCGATGACTGCCTGCTTCTCCCCCTGCTCCGCGAGCCAGTCATCCGGCCCCTCTGCCGGCAGCACCCACCCCGCGACAGGCTGCGAGACGGCTTCATCCTTGAGAGTCAGGGCACGGGTTCCCGCTTGTGCCGCTTCTTCATGGCGTCCTAGCTTGGCAAGGGAAGTGCAAAGCCCGTCATGGACCAGATAATCATCCGGCTCGCGCCGCACCAGTTCGACCAGGTGCATCACGGCCCGCTCATGTTGTTCGGAGCGCGAGAGGCAGACACAGAGATTGCGCAGCACCTCAGTGTTATCGGGCGCGGACCGGTACGCCAGCGTCAGCACCTGGGCCGCCGAGGCGGGATCGCCGGACAAAAAGAGGTAATAGGCAAACTGCAGTTGCAGGGGAACAGATTTGTTCGTCTCTGCGTTCAGCCTGCTCAGCACACAACGGATCGCCTCCTGGCGTCTCTCCTGCAGCCAGTGCCCATGTGCCTCCCCATCCCATCCCGCCGGCAATCTGCTCATCGTCCCCTCCTTGGTCCGAAAATGAATACACCGCCCGGAGGCGGTGTATTCATCATGGCAGGGTGTCAGGTCAGCTGACCGTGACAGTGCTTGTATTTTTTACCCGAACCACAGGGGCAGGGATCATTGCGCCCGAGCTTCTGCTCGTCGCGCACGAAGGTGGTATGGCCCTCGGCCCCACCCGTATCCTCGTCAGCCAGCTGGTTTTCGGCCGTGGCATGGGTGTAGGTACGGGGAGCGGCTTCGGCCTGCTGGCGCTGCTGCTCTTCCATCGCCTCCACATCCCGCTCCTGCACCTGTACCCGGCTCAGGATGCTGACCACGTCGCGCTTGAGGGTCTCCAGCATCTGGGTGAACAGATCGAAGGATTCGCGCTTGTACTCCTGCTTGGGGTTCTTCTGGGCGTAGCCGCGCAGATGGATGCCCTGGCGCAGGTGATCCATGGCCGCCAGGTGCTCCTTCCACAGACCATCCAGCGTTTGCAGCATCACCGCCTTCTCGAAGTTGCGCAGCACCTCCTTGCCGACCAGCTCTTCCTTGTGGGCATAGAGCTTGGTGGCTTCATCCAGGATGCGTTCGCGCAGCTTCTCTTCATACAGCTTGTCGTCTTCCGCCAGCCACTGCTGCAGCGGCAGATCCAGGGCGAAATCGGACTTCAGACGCGCTTCCAGACCCGGCACGTCCCACATCTCTTCCAGGGACTGGGGCGGGATGTACTCGTCGATGATGGCGCCGTAGACGTCGTCACGGATGACGTGAATGGTCTCGGAGATGTCGTTGGTGTCCAGCAGTTCGTTGCGCTGCTCGTAGACCACCTTGCGCTGATCGTTGGCCACGTCGTCAAACTCGAGCAGGTTTTTACGGATGTCGAAGTTGCGACCTTCCACCTTGCGCTGGGCATTCTCGATGGCCTTGGTCACCCAGGGATGCTCGATGGCCTCGCCCTCTTCCATGCCCAGCTTCTTCATCATGCCGGTCACGCGGTCGGAGGCGAAGATCCGCATCAGGGTATCTTCCATGGAGAGGTAGAAGCGGGAGGAACCCGGATCACCCTGACGACCGGAACGGCCGCGCAGCTGGTTGTCGATGCGACGGGATTCGTGACGCTCGGTACCGATGATGTGCAGGCCACCGGCCGCCAGTACTTCGTCATGACGCACCTGCCAGGCCGCTTTCAGCTCGGCAATCTGCTCGCTTGACGGGTTTTCCAGCTGGGCGATCTCCGCCTGCCAGTTGCCGCCCAGCACGATGTCGGTACCACGACCGGCCATGTTGGTGGCGATGGTGACGGCGCCGGTCTGGCCGGCCTGGGCGACGATCTCCGCTTCCATGGCATGGAACTTGGCGTTCAGTACCTTGTGCGGGATATTTTCCTTGGTCAGGATGCCGGAGAGCAGCTCGGAGTTCTCGATGGAGACGGTACCGACCAGCACGGGCTGGCCGCGCTTCACGCACTCGCGAATGTCCTGCACAATGGCCGCGTATTTCTCCTGGGCGGTCAGGTAGACGAGATCGCCCATGTCCTTGCGCACCATCGGCTTGTTGGTCGGGATGACCACGGTATCCAGGCCATAGATCTGTTGGAATTCAAAGGCTTCGGTATCCGCAGTACCGGTCATGCCCGCCAGCTTGTCGTACAGACGGAAGTAGTTCTGGAAGGTGATGGAGGCCAGGGTCTGGTTCTCGTTCTGGATCTTGACCCCTTCCTTCGCCTCGACCGCCTGGTGCAGACCGTCTGACCAGCGACGACCCGGCATGGTGCGGCCGGTGTGCTCGTCGACGATGACGATCTCGTCCTTCTGGACGATGTAGTCGACGTTGCGCTCGAACAGGGTGTGCGCGCGCAGGCCGGCATTGACGTGATGCAGCAGGCTGATGTTGGTGGCGGAGAACAGGGAGTCATCCTCGGCCAGCAGTCCCTCTTTCTTGAGCAGCTCTTCCACGAAGATCTGGCCGTTCTCGGTCAGCAGCGCCTGGCGGTTCTTCTCGTCCACCGTGTAGTGGCCGTCACCGGTGTACTCTTCAGAGTCTTCCTTGTCCTGCTTCACCAGCAGGGGGATCAGCTTGTTGATCTGGGTGTACATGGCGGAGCTGTCTTCCGCCGGACCGGAGATGATGAGCGGGGTGCGGGCTTCATCGATGAGCACCGAGTCCACCTCATCCACCAGCGCGTAGTTGAGCGGACGCTGTACGCGCTGCTCCGGCGAGAATGCCATGTTGTCGCGCAGGTAGTCGAAACCGAATTCGTTGTTGGTACCGTAGGTGATGTCGGCAGCGTAGGCATCGCGCTTCTGGGACGCATCCATGCCGGGCACGTTGCAGTCCACCGTCATGCCGAGGAAGGCGAACAGCGGACGGTTGGCTTCCGCATCACGCTTGGCCAGATAGTCGTTCACCGTCACGACGTGCACACCGCGGCCGGTCAGGGCGTTCAGGTAGGCCGGCAGGGTGGCCGTCAGGGTTTTACCTTCACCTGTCTTCATTTCGGCGATGCGGTTGGAGTTCAGCACCATGCCGCCGATCAGCTGGACGTCGAAGTGACGCATGCCGAACACACGGCGGGAGGCTTCACGGACGGTGGCGAACGCTTCCGGCAGCAACTGCTCCAGTGTTTCGCCCTGCTCCAGACGCTGACGGTACTCGGCGGTCTTCGCCTGCAGTTCCTGATCGGACAGTGCCTCGAATTGAGGTTCCATCGCATTGATTTGTTTTACAATTTTGCGCAAAGCCTTGAGCGTTCTGTCGTTCCGGCTGCCGATAATCTTGGTGAGCAGTGTGCTAATCATGGGTACCAACTGTTTTGGTTATATAAGCGTTCCGTCACTGGAACCTGAAGAAAAAACCTAACCCCGTCTGGCATTCAGAAAGCGCGCGGGGTTGACCTGACGACCATCTTTCAACACTTCGTAATGCAAATGAACTCCGGTTGCACGACCGGTTCGCCCCATCAGGGCAATCTTCTGGCCCTCATCGACCAGGGTGCCCACATCCACCAGCAACTTGGAATTGTGGGCATAGCGGGTGACCAGACCATTGCCATGGTCAATCTCCACCATGTTGCCAAACTCCGGATGGCGCCCCGCCCAGCTGACAATCCCCTTGCCTGTCGCCAGGATGGGGGTGCCGGGCCTGCCGCGGAAATCCACCCCTTTGTGCATCTTGGCGCGACCGTTGAACGGATCGACCCGCCCACCGAAACCGGAGGAGATCCAGACACGCTCCTGCTTGACCGGTGAGCCGGGGATGAAACCCGCATCGGTGATATGGTGGTTCATGATGAAGGATTCAAGTACCGACAGCTGTTCTTCGCGGCTGCTGAGCTGACGGCTGAGGTGTTCCATGGAATCTTGCAGTTCACCCAGGCTGACTTCCAGGTCTGCATCGTAGGAAGGGCCGCCCATCGGGGGCAGCTCCTTGAAGTTGAACTCCTCGGGATCGAGGTCCGCCTTCTCGGTCAGGCGCTCGCCGAGGGCGTTGAGGCGACCAAGTTGTCCCTGCATGGTGCCCACCTGGGCGGCCAGCATGGCAAGCTGTTCGCGGGCTTCATCGGCCCTTTGCGTGGATTTTTGCTGCTGCGCCAGGGTCAGCGCCACTTCCAGCGCCTCCATTTTCTGCTGCCAGCTCTGCCAGAGCCAGCCGCCCCCCAAGGCCAATACAGTGAAGAGAATACCGCCGACCCAGGCCAGACGTTGTTTGGGTAAGTGCAACCTGCGGCGCTGCTTACCGTGGAGGATCAGGGTAATGCTCATAGAAATCTGTCTTCTCGGTCAGGTGAGGCCAAGGGCCTGCACGGGCAATAAAACCGGGAGATAATCGGTATTAAAGGATGGAATAAACAAATGACAGGACGTCGGTGCGGAGAGATGACCGACGTCCTGTTGCACAGCTATCAGGCCAGAACCAGACCGTTGTCGTAGTAAGCGATAGGCGCTTTGTCGCCCTCACCCTCGAAGGTCACCAGTTCCCAGGCCTCCTGCTGGGCCAGCAGGGCACGCAGCAGCTTGTTGTTCAGGGCATGGCCCGTCTTGTAGGCACGGAATTCACCGATGATACTGCGATTGCACATGTACAGATCGCCGATGGCATCCAGCATCTTGTGCTTCACGAACTCGTCTTCGTAGCGCAGACCATCTTCGTTCAGCACCCGGTAGTCATCCAGCACCACGGCGTTTTCCAGGCTGCCGCCCAGTGCCAGGTTCTGGGAACGCAGGTACTCGATGTCACGCATGAAGCCGAAGGTACGGGCACGGCTGATCTCTTTCACGAAGGAGCTGCCGGAGAAGTCCAGCACGCAACGCTGGTTGCGGCCTTCAAACACCGGATGCTGGAAATCGATCTCGAGATCCATCTTGAAGCCGTTGCGGTAGGGGTGGAATTCCGCCCACTTGTCGCCGTCTTCAACCCGGATGCTCTGCTTGATCCGCACGAACTGCTTAGGTGCGTTCTGTTCACGAATACCCACTTCCTGCAGCAGATAGATGAACGGATGCGCACTGCCGTCCATTACCGGGATCTCGGGGGCATCAACCTCGACATAGAGGTTGTCGATGCCCATCCCGGCCAGAGCGGCAGACAGATGTTCGATGGTCGACACGCGAACACCGGCTTCGTTCACCAGAGCGGTACAAAGCACGGTATCACGCACCTGATCGGCGTTGGCTGGCAGCGCGACCACAGGATTCAGATCGGTACGCAAGTAAACGATCCCTGTGTTAACAGGCGCCGGACGGAACGTCATAGTGACTTTCCGGCCCGAATGCAGGCCCACACCGGTGGCCTGGACACTCGTTTTCAAGGTTCTTTGTCTAATCATGGGCGTATCCGCTTTAACAGCTCAAATTCCTGACCAGATGGTCGTTGCCGGGCCATCTTAGCACAATCCTTAAGCAACAAACAAACCAGAGCCATCAGAGGCTTAGTCTGCCTGCTTGCGCAGGAACGCAGGAATATCGAGATAATCCGGTTCGCGACGAGCTTGCGGCTCGGCGTTCACCACCTTGGCCGGGGCCTCTTCCATCACGCGAGACTGCAGGGCTTCGCTGATCAGGGGCTGACGGGCCGGACGCTCTTGAACCATGTTGTTCTTCACCAGAGTGATGTCGGGCTTGCGCTCGGCACCGATACCGGTCGCCACTACGGTAACGCGCAGTTCGTCGTGCATTTCCGGGTCGATTACGGTACCCACCACCACGGTAGCGTTCTCGGACGCGAAGGCCTTGACCGCGTTACCCACGGTCTCGAACTCTTCGATGGTCATGTCCATGCCAGCAGTGATGTTGACCAGGATGCCGCGGGCACCGGCCAGATCCACGTCTTCCAGCAGCGGGCTGGAGATGGCCTTCTCGGCCGCTTCTTCGGCACGGTCGTCACCGGAGGCGGAGCCGGTACCCATCATGGCGGTACCCATCTCGCGCATCACGGTACGCACGTCCGCGAAGTCGACGTTGATGAGGCCCGGGCGGGTGATCAGCTCGGCGATGCCCTGTACTGCACCCAGCAGCACGTCGTTGGCCGCCTTGAAGGCGTCCAGCAGGGAGATGCCACGGCCCAGCACCTTCAGCAACTTGTCGTTGGGGATGGTGATCAGTGAGTCGACGTTCTTGGAGAGCTCTTCGATGCCGTGAGCGGCGAAGCCCATCCGCTTCTTCCCTTCGAAGGAGAACGGCTTGGTCACGACGGCAACGGTCAGGATACCCATCTCGCGGGCCACTTCGGCCACGATCGGTGCAGCACCTGTACCAGTACCACCACCCATGCCGGCAGCGATGAACACCATATCGGAACCGGTCAGCAGCTCGCGCAGCGCTTCCCTGTCTTCCATGGCGGCGTCACGACCCACTTCCGGGTTGGCCCCGGCACCCAGCCCCTTGGTGATGCCACCGCCGATCTGCAAGGTGGTATTGGCACTGGAGTTGCGCAGTGCCTGGGCGTCGGTGTTCACGGTGATGAACTCGACACCTTCGATGTTTTGACGAACCATGTGCTCGACTGCGTTGCCGCCGCCGCCACCCACACCTATCACCTTGATGACGGCTTCGTCAGTGTGGCTATCCATAAATTCAAACATGTTGTCTCTCCGCTTTATTTGCCTGACTCAGCAAAATCTTTAGAACTCGCCACGCAACCAGTTGCTGACCCGTTTGACCAGCCCACCTACGCTTGCCTTGGCGGCATATTCCTTGTTACTACCGGTGGATTGGTTGGTGCGGCCGTACTGCAACAACCCGACCGCAGTCGAGTACACCGGTGCCTGTACGTAATCACTCAATCCCCGGATATTCATGGGCTCGCCCACCCGGACCTGGCTCTGGAAGATCTGCTCTGCGCACTCCACAATGCCTTCGATCTGGGCCGCGCCACCGGTCAAGACCACACCGGCGGCCAGCTGATGCTTGACCCCCTGTGCCTTCAATTCGCTCTGCACCCGCACCAGCTCGTCATTCACCATGGAGAGCAACTCGGTGTAACGGGGTTCAATCACTTCCGCCAGCGTCTGCCGTTGCAGGCTGCGCGCCGGGCGACCGCCGACACTGGGCACTTCGATATTGTCTTCCTTGCTGACCAGGCGGCCGAGGGCACAGCCATAGCGCACCTTGATCGCCTCCGCATCCAGCGGCGGCGTGCCGAAGGCATAGGCGATGTCGCTGGTCACCGTGCTGCCAGCATAGGGAATCACCTTGGTGTGACGCAGGGCGCCGCCGGTAAAGAGCGACATGTCCATGGTGCCGCCACCGATGTCCACCACGCAGACACCCAGCTCCTTCTCGTCTTCGGTCAGCACGGCGTAGCTGGAGGCCAGGGCGGAGAAGATCAGCTGATCCACCCGCAGACCCACCTTCTCCACACACTTCTCGATGTTGCGCGCCATGTCGTTGTGGCAGGTGATGAGATGCACCTTGGCTGCCATCCGCACGCCGGAGAGACCGACCGGGTTCTTGATCCCTTCCTGATAGTCGATGGCGAACTCCTGGGGCAGCACGTGCAGAACCCGGAGCTCGTCAGACAACCGCACCGACTTGGCGGTGTGGATGACGTTGTCCACATCCTCCTGGGTCACCTCTTCGTCGGAGATGGGCACCATGCCGGTCTCGTTGCGGCAATCGATGTGCTTGCCGGACAGCCCCAGATAGACGGAACTGATCTGGCAGTCTGCCATCATCTCGGCCTCTTCCACCGCGCGGCGCAGGGACTTGACCACGGAGTCGAGGTCATTGACCCCGCCCTTCTCCATACCGCGAGAAGCGTGGCTGCCCATGCCGATGACATTGAGTTCGCCATCAGGCAATACTTCGCCAACCAGTACCGCCACCTTGGTCGTGCCGATATCCAGTCCGACAATCAAATTTCTATCTGCGGTGTTGGTCATTCACTTTCTCTTCGCTTTTCTTCCAGCCAACTGCCATCCCGGTGTCGTATCGAAGATCCACGTAAGCAACCCGCTCACGGGGCTCGATGACCGGAAAGGCATCGATAAACCGCTGCAGACGAAGCGCGATATCCGAGCGCCCCACAAACAGCTGAATGTTGCCATCCAGGGTCAGTTCCCAGGCATGGCGGGGGGTCAGATTCACCCCCAGCAACTTGTATCCCTTGGCCGCCAGCAGCGTTTCGTACTGATGGCTGGCTTCCAGCACCTTGGCGGCCTGATCATCGGGCCCGGACAACTGCATCAGGGGCTTCTTCACCCTGTCCGGGGCACTGAATACCTCACCCTTGGTGTTGACGAAGCGGTTGCCGTTCCAGCGAGCCGCCACATCCTGTTCCGTGAGATAGACCTTGATCTTGTTCGGCCACTTCTTTCGTACCGAGACCTGGGCCACCCAGGGCAGAGCGTTCAGACGCGCCTGCAATTCGTTCACATCCAGCTCGAAGAAGTTGCGAAGTTCGGCACCATCCAGCACGGCAGCACGCAACTCATCGGCCTTCAAATATTCGTGTTGCCCCTGCAGCAACAGCTCGCTCATGGGCAACCGACTGGCATCCGTCAGCCAGTCTTTAACATCCAGCGCAGTCTGGTAGAGCCCCCACATGACCAGGATGAAAAATGCCACCCCGGCGATGAAGCCCCCCTTGGTGCGCCCTTGTGCCCTTGCCTCCACCCGATCGATCCCCGTAAAACGCGCCATGCCGGCCACTTGCAGACCGGTTCGCCATTATATAGGCCTCGGCTTGGCGGTCAAAATACTCATTGGGCCCTCAGGCACCGGATTTCATGCTATCCACGCTCAATTTCATCTCGCCGAGACGACGGGCCAGTGCACCGACGTTACCCGCCCCCTGGGTCAATACCAGATCCCCCTCGCCAATCAGGTCGGCCAGCACCGCGGGCACATCGTCCGGCGTTGCGACAAAGATGGGCTCCAGGGTGCCGCGGGAGCGGATGGAACGGCACAGGGCACGACCATCGGCACCGGGGATGGGCTCCTCACCGGCGGCATAGACCTCCAGCATCACCAGCACGTCCACCTTGGAGAGCACATCTGCGAAATCTTCGTAGAGATCCCGGGTCCGGCTGTAGCGGTGCGGCTGGAACACCATCACCAGCCGCTTCTCGGGCCAGCCGGCGCGAGCGGCGTTGATGGTCACCTTCACTTCGCTCGGGTGATGACCGTAATCGTCCACCAGCATGGCCTTGCCACGGCCGGTTTCAAACTCGCCATATTGCTGGAAGCGGCGCCCCACCCCTTCAAACTTGGAAAGTGCCTGGATGATGGCCTCGTCGCCGATACCGTCTTCGGTTGCCACCGCGATGGCGGCGGCGGCGTTGAGGGCGTTGTGGATGCCCGGCAGATTCAGGGTCACCTCCAGCTCACCCGCCCCTGCACGGCGCACCCGGAAGCGGCTGCGATTGCTGGTCTGCACGAAGTCCAGCACCTGCACATCGGCATCATCGCTCAGACCGTAGGTGAGGGTAGGACGGGCGATCTCCGGCAGCATGCCGCGGATCACGGGGTCATCCACACACACCACGGCCAGACCGTAGAACGGCAGGTTGTGCAGGAAATCGATGAAGGTGGCCTTCAACCTGGAGAAATCGCCACCATAGGTGTCCATGTGATCCGCTTCGATGTTGGTCACGATGGAAACCATGGGTTGCAGATGCAGGAAGGAGGCGTCGCTCTCGTCCGCCTCGGCAATCAGATAACGGCTGCTGCCCAGGCGGGCATTGGTGCCGGCGCTGTTGAGCAGACCGCCGATGACGAAGGTGGGGTCGCGATCCGCCTCGGCATAGATGCTCGCCACCAGACTGGTGGTGGTGGTCTTGCCGTGGGTCCCGGCAATGGCGATGCCGTGACGGAAGCGCATCAGCTCAGCCAGCATTTCGGCGCGGCGCACCACGGGAATACGCAGCTCGCGGGCAGCCAGCAGCTCGGGGTTGTCCTGCTTGATGGCGGTGGAAACCACCACCACGCTGGCACCGTCCACATGCTCGGCACTGTGACCGACAAAAATGTGTGCGCCTAAAGAGGCCAGGCGTTCGGTCACCCCGTTGCGGGCCAGATCCGAGCCGGTCACCTGATACCCTTCATTGGCAAGCACTTCCGCAATACCGCCCATACCGGCGCCACCGATGCCGATGAAGTGGATGCGACGCACGCGGCGCATTTCGGGGATAACGGTACGCAGTTTTGCCAGTTCAACCTTGGTCATAGTTCTTTCTCAATTCGCGGCCACAGGCCATTTTCATTCGGCGACATTCATCAGTTCGAAGACAGAAGCGGGGCCTTGGCGGCACATCTTGGCCTTCCATCTCGTTTGGCTCAGCCGGTGGCGAGCCGTTTGCACTCATCGGCAACCCGTTCGGCAGCATCGATGATGGCGACCCGGCGCGCGGCCTGGGCCATGTTCAACAGAGTTTCCCTGCGCCCGGCGAGCCAGGATAGGCGCGACGCCAGCGCCGCCGGCGTCAGCTCGGACTGGGGCAGGAACTCGGCCGCACCGCCGTCGACCAGGGTCAGGGCGTTGCGTGTCTGGTGATCGTCCACCGCATGGGGCAGGGGCACGAAGATGGCGGCCACACCGGCAGCGGCCACTTCGGAGACGGTCAATGCGCCGGCGCGGCACACCACCAGGTCCGCCCAGGCATAGGCATCCGCCATGTCCTTGATAAATTCACTCACCTCGGCCTCGACCCCCAGCCCGGCATAGGAGGCAGCCACGGCCTCCCCGTTGCCCTTGCCGCACTGGTGACGCACCTCGATGGGCACACCGGCAGCTGCAACCGCAGGAGGCACCTGCTCGTTGAGGACCCGGGCCCCCAGGCTGCCACCGACCACAAGCAGGCGCAGAGGATTACTGCTGCTGCGCAGTTGGGGATCAGGCAGCGCCACCACCTCGGGGCGCACCGGGTTGCCCACCACGGCGGTGCGGGCATTGGGGGCGAAGGCACCCGGGAAGGCCATCAGTACCCGCCTGGCGATACGGGCCAGCAGCTTGTTAGTCAGGCCGGCGGCGGCATTCTGCTCGTGAAGCAGTAGCGGAATGCCGGACAGCCAGGCGGCCACGCCACCCGGGCCGGAGGCGAAGCCCCCCATGCCCAGCACCACATCGGGCTGGATGGTCTTGAGCACCTGGCGGGCCTGCAGCACGGATTTGATGACACGGTAGGGCGCCGCGAGCAGCCGCTTGATGCCGTTGCCACGCACCCCCTGGATGTCGATGAAGGAGATGGGATAACCATGGGCAGGCACCAGCTCCGCCTCCATCCGGTCGGCAGTGCCGAGCCAGTGGATGGTCCAGCCCTGGGCCTTGAGGCGATCGGCGACGGCCAGGCCGGGGAACACATGACCCCCGGTACCACCCGCCATCACCAGTAACGTCTTGCTCACGCAACCTCCCGCACGCGCGCCTGGGCACTTGCCTGGCGCAACTCAAAATCGATACGAATCAACATGCTCACCGCCACCATCATGATGATGAGACTGGAGCCGCCATAACTGACCAGCGGCAGGGTCAGCCCCTTGGTAGGCATCATGCCGCTGGCGGCACCGACGTTGACGAAAGTCTGGAAGCTGAACCAGATGCCGATGCCGATGGCCAGATAACCTTCATAGAGCCGCTCGGCCACCAGCGCCTGGTGACCCAGCTTGAGCGCCTTCACCGCCAGCGCAAAAATCAGGAAGAGTGCGCCAAGCACCCCCACGTAGCCCAGCTCTTCGCCCAGAATGGCGAACACGAAGTCGGTGTGGGCCTCCGGCAGGTACTCCATCTTCTGGATGGAGTTGCCAAGCCCTTCGCCAAACCAGCTCCCCCGACCAAAGGCCATCAGGGACTGGGTCAGCTGATAGCCGCTGCCGAAGGGGTCTGCCCAGGGGTCGAGGAAGGAGGTCACCCGCCGCATCCGGTAGGGCTCCGCGATGATCAGGGTCACCACTGCGCTCACCCCCACCAGGATGAGACCGATGAACTGCACCAGCCGGGCTCCGGCCAGGAACAGCATCCCGAGGGAGGTGACGAACATCACCACCACTGACCCGAGATCCGGCTGGGCCAGCAGCAGGATGGCCACCACGAACAGCACCGCCATGGGTTTCATGAAACCGATGAAGCGCTCGCGCACCTCGCTTTGACGGCGCACCAGATAACCCGCCAGATAGACGAACAGCGCCAGCTTGCCGAACTCGGCCGGCTGCAGGTTGAAGGGGCCCAGCGGCAGCCAGCGTACCGAGCCGTTGACGCTGCGCCCCACCAGCAGCACCATCACCAGCAGCACGATGGCCAGCAACAACATGGGGCCGTTGTAGTGCTGCCAGCGTGCCATGGGCACCTGCAACACGAACCAGGAGATACCCAGCGCCATCACCAGGAACATGCCGTGGCGCTTCACGAACATGAAGGGATCGTTGTTGATGGCGATCCCCTCAGGAATGGAAGCGGACGCCACTATTACCAGCCCGACGCCCATCAGGGCGAGTGCCAGCACCACCAGCTGCCGATCGTAGAGACCGGCGGGGCGCGCCGGTAGCAACCAGCGCTGCAAGAATCCTGCGACGGCGCGAAGGGCGTTCATAGTGCCAGCACCAGTTCGGTGAAGCGATCTCCGCGAGCTTCGAAGGATTTGAACTGGTCCAGGCTCGCGCAGGCCGGTGCCAGCAGCACCCAGTCACCGGGCCTGGCATCGGTCGCCGCCTTGGCGACAGCAGCGTCAAGATCGGCAACCCGCTCGGTCTGTTCGCCCAGGGCCAGCAGCACCTCGGCATCCTGACCAAAGCAGTACATGTGATCGATCTGGCTGCCGAGCAGCGCCTGCACCGGGCCGAAGTCCTGCCCCTTGCCCTGGCCACCGGCCAGCAGCAGCAGGCGGCCTTTGACCGCTTCACGCACCCCGGCCACGGCGGCCAGGGTCGCCCCCACGTTGGTGGCCTTGGAGTCGTTGATCCAGCGCACCCCATTTACCTCCCGCACGAAGCGGGCACGGTGAGGCAGGCCTTCAAAGCGGCGCAGCACGGCAAGTTGTGCCTCGCGGGGAATGCCCACCGCATCGCACAGGGCCATGGCCGCCAGGGCATTGGCCTGGTTGTGGGCACCCACTATCTTCATCTCGTCCACCGCCAGGAGCGGCTCGCCGTGCAAAGTCAGCCAGTGACGGCCCTCCAGCTCGCAGCGGCCGTAGCCGTTGCAGTCGAGGCCGAAACTCTGCCAAACCTGACCCACATCGGGCAGGGTCTGGGGATCGTCGCGATTGATCAGGATGTGCTGGGAGTGCTGATGGATCTCCATCTTGGCGGCGCGGTAATCCGCCATGCCGGTATAGCGATCCATATGATCTTCACTGAGGTTCAAGACCACGGAGGCGGCGGCCCGCAGGCTGTAGGTGGTCTCGAGCTGGAAGCTGGAGAGCTCCAGCACGCAGAGATCCATGGGCTGCTTGAGGAGCGACAGCGCCGGGGTGCCAATATTGCCCCCCACACCGACCTTGAGTCCCGCCTCGGCGATCATCTCACCCACTAGCGTGGTGACCGTGCTCTTGCCGTTGGAGCCGGTGATGGCGATGACGGGCGTCTGGGTTTCACGCACGAACAGTTCGATGTCACCGACGATGCGCACCCCGAACTCGGCGGCGGCCTTCAACTCCGGAGTCGCCAGGGCGATGCCCGGGCTCGCCACTATCATGTGCGCCTGCTTGAGCCGCTCAGCGTCCACCCCGTGGATGAGCTCCACCTCGGGGGGAAGCTCGTCCTTGCCCGGCGGATTGGCACGGGTGTCCATCACCAGCGGCGTGACGCCGCGGTCGAGGAAGTAATCGACGCAGGAGAGTCCGGTTTTGCCGAGTCCGATGATGATGACCATGGCTTACCTCACCTTCAGGGTGGCGAGGCCAAGCAGCACCAGCATGAGGGTGATGATCCAGAAGCGCACGATGACGCGCGGCTCCGGCCAGCCCTTCTTCTCATAGTGGTGATGGATGGGGGCCATGCGGAAGATCCGCACGCCGCGCAGTTTGTAGGATCCGACCTGCAGGATCACCGAGACGGTCTCCATCACGAAGACACCCCCCATGATCACCAGCAGAAACTCCTGACGCACCAGCACCGCGATGGTACCGAGCGCGCCGCCCAGAGCCAGGGAACCGACGTCCCCCATGAAGACCTGGGCCGGGTAGGTGTTGAACCAGAGGAAACCCAGGCCCGCGCCCACGATGGCGGTACAGACGATCACCAGCTCGGAAGTGTAGGGCACGTAGGGAATGTGCAGGTAGTTCGCGAAGTTGACGTTGCCGGTCGCCCAGGCGATCAGGGCGAAGCCCCCCGCCACCATCACGGTGGGCATGATGGCGAGGCCATCCAGGCCATCGGTCAGGTTGACCGCGTTGGAGGTACCGACGATGACGAAGTAGGTCAGCAGGATGAACATCAGGCCGAGCTGGGGCATCACATCCTTGAGGAAGGGCACCACCAGCTGGGTCTGACCATCGTGGGTGGCCGTGGCGTAGAGGAACACCGCCACACCCAGCGCGACCGCGGACTGCCAGAAGTACTTCCAGCGGGCGATGAGGCCGTCGGTGTTCTTGCGCACCACCTTGAGATAGTCATCGGCAAAACCGATGGCGCCATAGGCCCCCAGCACGAACAGCACCAGCCAGACATAGGGGTTGTCGAGGCGGCACCAGAGCAGCACAGAAGTGAAGATGGCGGCAATGATCATCAGGCCGCCCATGGTCGGGGTGCCCTTCTTGCTGAGGTGGGATTCGGGACCGTCGTTGCGGATCACCTGGCCGAACTTCATGATCTGCAGGCGACGGATGAGGCGCGGCCCCATCCAGAGCGCCACCACCAGACCGGTGATGATCGACAGGATGGCGCGAAACGTCAGGTAGGAGAAGACGTTGAAGAAGGTGAAGTGCGGGGTGAGCAGTTCCGCCAGCCAGACTAGCATGTGGCTGACTCCTGATGGCCCTTGACCATCTCGACGATATCTTCCATGCGGGAGCCACGGGCGCCCTTGACCAGAATCGAAATTTCCTGATGTGTCTTTATCATTTGCGCAAGCACTTCAAACAACGACGCCTTGTTATCGAAATGTCGGCCATCCGCGGCATCTGCGGTGTGGCGACTCTGTTCCCCTACGGTCAGCACGGCATCGAGGCCCTGCTCACGGGCGTGGTGTCCGACCCGGGCATGCTGCGCGGCGGACTCCTCACCCAACTCTTTCATGTCACCGAATACCAGCACCTTGTAGCCGTTCATGGCGGTCAGGGCATCGATACCCGCCAGCACGGACTCCACGCTGGCGTTGTAGGTGTCATCCACCAGAGTGAGGCCACCCCAGCGTTGCACGCAGAAACGGCCCTTGACCGGCGCCATCTGCTCCAGTCCCGCCTTGACGGACGCAAGCGATGCGCCCAGGGCCAGGGTCCCGGCGGCGGCAGCCAGGGCGTTGGCCACGTTGTGGCGACCCGGAATGGCCAGGGTCAGGGTCAGCTCTCCCTGGGGCGTCACCATCACGAACCCGGCACAACCCTGCTCGTTGAGCACGATGTCGCGGGCGTGGAACGGCTGACGCTGATCCTGGAGGGAGAAGGCGCACTGGATGCCCTTTTCACGCCACTTCGGCCAGAACTCGTTGTCGGCATTGACGATGGCAGTGCCGCCCTCGCCTAACCCTTCGAAGATTTCGCTCTTGGCATGGAACACCCCTTCCAGGGAGCCAAAGCCTTCCAGGTGCGCGGCAGCGACGTTGTTGATGATGGCGGCGTCGGGTCTGGCGAGCGACGTGGTCCAGGCGATCTCGCCCGGGTGGTTGGCTCCCAGCTCCATCACCGCGAACTGGTGTTGCGGCTCGAGGCGCAGCAGGGTCAGCGGCACCCCCACCTCGTTGTTGAAGTTGCCGGCGGTGGCCAGCACCTCCCCTTCACAGCGCAGGATGGCCGTCGCCATCTCCTTCACCGTGGTTTTGCCACAGCTGCCTGTGATGGCGAGCACTTTCGGATTGATGCGCTCGCGCACCAGCCTGCCCAGACGCCCAAGCCCCTTGAGGGTGTCGGCCACCACCAGTTGTGGAATGGCCAGCGGCAATTCGCGCTCTACCAGCAGGGCACTGGCGCCGGCGGCAACCGCCTGGTCGCAGAAATCGTGGGCGTCGAAACGCTCGCCGCGCAGGGCTACGAACAGCGCCCCCGCGCCCAGGGTACGGGTGTCGGTGCTGACCGCCGTGATCTCATGGTCGCCCCCGATCAGACGGGCATCGAGCACCTGCGCCAGGTCGGCAAGCCTGAGGGTCATCATTTGAATGACTCCATTAATGTGTGCAAGGCGGCTGCGACGGTTTCCCGATCGCTGTAGTGCCGCTTGTCGGTTCCAATGATCTGATAATCCTCGTGGCCTTTGCCGGCCACCAGGATGATGTCCTCTTTGCTCGCTTGGCTCAGTGCCAGCTGGATTGCCTTGGTCCTGTCGTGCTCAATCTGCACGGCGCCGGGATCGCGAAGACCCGCCACCATGTCGGCCATGATCCGGGCCGGCTCCTCGGTACGGGGATTGTCGTCGGTCAGGATCACGCAGTCCGCATGCTGCTCCGCCATGGCAGCCATCATGGGACGCTTGCCGCGATCCCTGTCGCCACCACAACCCACCAGGCACCAGAGCCGGCCGTGACAGTGCACCCGCAGGGCCTGCAAGGCCTTCTCCAGCGCATCCGGGGTGTGGGCGTAATCGACCACGGCGAGCGGCGCATCGCCACCGCCGAAGCACTCCATGCGACCGGTCACCGGTTGCAGTCTGGGGGCCGTCGCCAGCAGGTCATCGAAGTCGTAGCCGAGCACCAGCATGGCGCCCATGGCGCCCAGCACGTTGCTGACGTTGAAGCGGCCGAGCAAGGGGGCGGATAATACACCATTCCCCCAGCTGGAGTTAATGCGCGTATCAAAACCTTGTTGGTGGAAATGGGGATCCTGCGCCGTCAGTTGTCGTCCAGCATGGTTTTCAATCGGACCATGAACCCCGAAGGCCACCGCACCGGGGTAGGTCGCCAGCCATTGCCGTCCCAGATGGTCATCGGCGTTGATGACGGCGCAAGGCTCATCCACCAGCTTCAGCAGCTCCTCCTTGGCGGCGGCATAGGCCTCCATGGTGCCGTGATAGTCCAGATGATCCCGGCTCAGGTTGGTGAAGACTGCCGCGGCAAACGGCAGGGCCGCCACGCGATGCTGCACCAGACCGTGGCTGGAGACCTCCATCGCCACCAGATCGGCCCCCTGCTGCTGCAAGGCGGCCAGATTGGCCTGCACCTGGACCGCGCTGCCCGTGGTGTTCTCTGCTTCGATGAGCTCGCCAAACAGACCGTTGCCTATGGTGCCCATGACCCCGGCCTTGCCCCCCAGCAGGGTGCGCCAGTTGGCCACCAGCAGGGCCGTAGTGCTCTTGCCGTTGGTGCCCGTGATGCCCACCAGTTGCAGCTTTTGCGCAGGGTGACCGTAGAAATGACCGGCCAGCTCGGAGAGACGAGCGGGAAGATCCCTCATGCCGATGCAGGGGATCTGGGTCGCCGGAGGGACGAATTCTCCGTCCTCCTCAAACAGCACGGCGGTTGCTCCCTGAGCCACCGCCTGTTCGATGAAGCGCCTGCCATCCACCTGATGGCCACGAATCGCCACGAAGAGCGAGCCGGGACCGACCCGCCGGCTGTCGAGCTGGAGATCGGTGAGGGAAAGCGCCGGGGCATCGATGCCGAAGCGGCTCATCAGTTGATCAAGTGTGCGGGGCGGCATGGGAAGCCTCCGAAAATGCGGGAATGCGGGCGCTCGTACACGCCATGGAAAACGCCCCGACAGCAGCGGGGCCGATGGAAAAAGCCGGATGCCCGTCAAGTACGCGGTGCGCCATTGTTGGCCTCCGTGCGGGCAAGCTTGGCGGGTACCTCGGGCGGGATCGCATCGGGACGGATGTTGAAGAGCTGCAACACGCCTCCCATGGCCTCCGCAAAGGGCGGGGTCGCCACGGCACCGCCGTAGTAGGCATCCCCCTTGGGCTCGTTGATCACCACCACCATGACGAAACGGGGATTGCTGGCCGGCGCGAAACCGGCAAACCAGGCCATGTAGTCCTTGCCATAGCCCCCAGCCACGGCCACCTTGGCGGTACCACTCTTGCCACCGACCCGATAACCGGGGATCTGGGCCTTGGGAATGGCATTGCTGACCACGTACTCCAGCGCCTGCAACATGGCTGCGGCGTTGTTGTGATCGATGACCTGCTCACCCTTGGGCGGCTTGGTCACCTTGATGATGGAGAGCGGAACCCGCTTGCCCTTGTTGGCCAGGGTGGCGTAGGCGGAGGCCAGCTGCAGCGGGGTCACTCGCAGACCATAACCGAACGACAGGGTGGCTCGCTCGATGTCGGACCAGCGGCGACGCTGGGGCAGCATGCCGCTGCTCTCCCCCATCAGGCCGCTGCCGGTGTCCATGCCGAAGCCCACCATGCTCAGGGTGTTGATCATCTCCTGGGCCGGCATCCGCAGCGCGATGCGCGACATGCCGATGTTGGAGGAGTAGCGCAGGATGTCGTACAGGTTGGTCGCCTTGTGGATACTCACGTCACGGATCTGCTTGGCCCCGATGAAGAGGGGGCCGCCCGGGATGAAGTCCTTCCAGCTGGTGACACCGGCTTGCAAGGCACTAAGCAAAATCAATGGCTTGACCGTGGAGCCCGGCTCATAGGTATCGGTCACCACCCGGTTTCGCACCCGGAAACTCTGGTACTGACCGCGGTTGTTCGGGTTGTAGGAGGGGGTGTTGACCATGGCGAGCACCTCGCCGGTCTTCACATCCAACATCACCATGGAGCCGGAGGTGGCCTTGTTCTCGTCGGTAGCCCGTTTGAGGGCGCGATAGGCCAGCGCCTGCACCCGCTGATCGATGCTCAGTTGCAGATCGTTGGCGTGCTTGCCCTCTTTCACCAGGCCCAGGCGCTCGATGACGCGGCCCTGCCTGTCCTTGCGCACCCTCATCTCGCCAGGGGTTGCGGTCAGCCACTCGTTGTAGCTGCGCTCAATCCCCTCGATGCCGCTGCCATCGATGTTGGTCACCCCCACCAGGTGGGAGCTTATCTCGCCGGTCGGGTAGAAACGGCGCGCCTCGGGGCGCAGATAGATGCCCCCCAGCTTCAACCCCTTGATGTACTCGGCCACCGCAGGCGTCACCTGCCGCTGCAGATAGACGAAGCGCTTGCTCGGGTTGGCGATGCGATGCTTGAGGGTGTTGATGTCGAGCTTGAGCACGGCGGAGAGTGCCAGCCAGGCACGCTCGTTGTGGATGGCACCGGACTCGTGCACCGTCTTGGGATCAGCCCAGACCGCTTCGACCGGCACGGATACCGCCAACTGTTCGCCATTGCGGTCCGTGATCATGCCGCGCACCGCCTGGGTGGAGGTGGTGCGCAGGGAGCGCATGTCCCCCTCCTGGCGCAGTCTGTCCGGATCGATCACCTGGATCCAGGCCAGCCGCAGGATCAGCCCCGCAAACGCGATGCCGATGAAGAAAACCAGGGTACGAAAGCGCCACGGGTAGAGTGAGGGTGCTTTCGCCTTGGCTTTGTCCTTTGCCGGAGCCTTGGTGGCGGCCTTGCGTGTCATGGTTGTGTAATTACCTTTTCAGTGGTCACCAGGGGACGAGCCATCTGCAACTTGTCCATGGCCAGACTCGCCACCCGGGAGTGCTCAGCCAATGTGCCCTGTTCCAGCAAGAGGTGGCGCCACTCGATGTTGAGCCTGTCCTCCTCCGCCATCAGATCGTTCTGCTTGGCCGTCAGACCCCGGGTCATGTTGGTCACCAGGATCACCGCAAAGGCGGTGACCAGCACGGCGACGGTCAACAGGACCTGCAACTTGTGGCGCCAGAGATCCGCAACGATCTCCCTAGCGAGGTGAACGCGCACGTCGCTCATCGTTTACTCCGCAAGACGCTCTGCGACCCGCAGCACCGAGCTGCGGGACCGGGTGTTTTCATTGACCTCGTGGTCGGAAGGCTTGAGCGCCTTGCCGATCGACTTCAGCTTGCGACCACCGGCCAGCTGGGCTTCGGTCAGAGGGATCCCGTGGGGTACTTCCGGACCTTTCTCGTGCTTTCGAATGAAATGCTTCACCAGCCGATCTTCCAGAGAGTGGAAGCTGATGACGGAGAGACGACCGTGAGGAGCCAGCACGTCCAGCGCACCGTTGAGGGCGGTTTCAATTTCGTCCAGCTCGCTGTTGATGTAGATGCGGATGGCCTGGAAGCTGCGGGTCGCCGCGTGCTTGCCCTTCTCCTTGCTCGGGTTGACCCGGGCAATCATCTCCGCCAGCTGGCGGGTGCGCACATAGGGCTCTGTCACCCGATCGTGCACGATGGCGCGAGCAATCTTCTTGGCGAAGCGCTCCTCACCGAAGGTTTTCAGCACCCAGGCGATGTCGTCCACATCGGCACGGGCCAGCCACTCGGCGGCACTCTGACCGGAGGTGGGATCCATTCTCATGTCGAGCGGGCCGTCCTTCATGAAGCTGAAGCCACGCTCGGCATCGTCAAGCTGGGGGGAGGAGACACCGAGATCCAGCAGGAAGCCATCGACCTTGCCCAGCAGGCCGCGCTCGGTCAGATAGCGGGTGATGCCGGAGAAGGGACCGTGCACGATCTCGAAACGGGGATCCTGGATCTTGGCCGCCTCGGCAATGGCCTGGGGATCCCGGTCGATGGCGATCAGACGGCCGTTCGGGCCCAGATGCTGGAGAATGAGACGAGAGTGACCACCCCGGCCAAAGGTACCGTCGACGTAGATACCGTCCGGCTTGATGGCCAGCCCTTCGACGGCTTCGTGCAACAGCACTGTGATATGTTCAGCGGCTTGGGTCATTTATAAAGAAAAATCCTGTAGTCGTGGTGAACTTGCCCAGTCGTCCTCGGGCAGGCCCAGGATGTCGTCGTTGATCTGTTGTTGCCAGCGGGCTTCATCCCACAGCTCGAATTTGTTGAGCTGGCCCACCAGCATGACTTTCTTGTCTAGCCCGGCATGGCTGCGCAGCGGCTGGCTGAGCAGCAGACGGCCATTGCCATCCAGTTCGCATTCGGCCGCGTGGCCGAGCAGCAGACGCTGCAGGCGGCGTTCTGCCGGGTTGGTGCTGGAAAGGGTCTTCAGCTTGCGCTCCACCTCTTCCCATTCATTCAGGGGATAAAGCAGCAGACAGGGATGGGCGATGTCGATGGTGCAGACCAGCTGGCCGTTGCACTCGTCGCGCAGCCAATCACGAAATTTGGTCGGAATCGCCAACCGCCCCTTGCTGTCCAGGCTGATGGCGTGAGCGCCACGCAACAAATTGCAGTCCCCGAAAGGTGAGTTATGGGGGCTAGATGCCCAATAAAACCACTTTGATCCACTTTTCTCCACCATGAAGTTTAAGGACGAGCAGGGGGCTTTTCAAGCAAGGATCTCGGGCATGGGGAACATATTGACGCAGCGTGATGGGACTACCGATTAAATGAATTGATTTTCCACAAGTTATTTGTGTTACCCGCAACTCGATTAATTTTCAGCAATTAAAAAACTGACAAATTGCACGAATAAACATCAGCCATACAGGCCGCGCTTCTCCAGCGCCATCACGATATTCAGAACATGGAAAAATTCCACATAACAGATTGATATAAAATACATTTGTTAAACATAGCTAGCCCAACAGTAAATATCACGAGTCAACCGAGGCAGTACTTTATGGTTAATAAAAAGAGCCTTGCGATAAATCGCAAGGCTCTTCAGGAAAGAGGTCGGAGTCGGCCTGTAAGCCGGGTTCTGTACCGGGTTGCCCCGGGTAGCAATCATTCCTCTAGGCCAGCAATCGCTCGCTGGCTCAAGCAACCTACCCGCCCCCAACGCGGGCCGCGCCAATAGGGGCCTATTTGGTCTTGCTTCGGGTGGAGTTTACCGTGCCACGAACTGTTGCCAGTCGCGCGGTGCGCTCTTACCGCACCCTTTCACCCTTACCTGATCCCTTGCGGGCCATCGGCGGTCTGCTCTCTGTTGCACTGGTCGTAGGCTCGCGCCCCCCAGGCGTTACCTGGCACCCTGCCCTGTGAAGCCCGGACTTTCCTCCCCTCCGCCCGTCTGTCCCGAGGGACACAACGACGAAGCAGCGATTGCCCAGCCAACTCCGAGGCGCGGATTATAGCCTCGCGAGACGGACGGGGTAAACCGTCAATTCCGGTTTACGGCAATTAATAGTGCTCGAGACCGTATTTGTAGAGGGCGTTCTTCTTCACCCCGTGGATCTCGGCGGTGAGGGCTGCAGCCTTCTTGAGGGGCAGCTCGCTGACCAGCAGGCCCAGGGTGCGGATCGCCTCCGCAGGCAACTCGTCATCCACCTTGCTGGCACCGGCGACCACCAGCACGATCTCCCCGCGGCAACGGTTATCGTCCTCTCCGAGCCAGGCCAGCATCTCGGAGGCGGGCAGACCGTGGATGGACTCGAAGGTCTTGGTCAGCTCGCGGCACACCACCACCTGGCGCTCACCAAGGATGCGAGCAATCGCTTCAACCGTCTCCTGCACCCGGCGCGGCGATTCGTAGAACACCAGAGAGCGGGTGTCTTCGATGACGGCTTGCAGGCGATCATCCCGCCCCTTGGCCTTGGCCGGCAGGAAACCCTCGAAGGCGAAGCGGTCGGTGGGCAGGCCGGCGGCGGACAGCGCCGTGATGGCGGCGCAGGGACCGGGCAGCGGCACCACCTTGACCCCGGCTTCGCGACAACGGGTGACCAGGTGATAACCGGGGTCGCTGATGAGCGGCGTCCCCGCATCGGAGACCAGGGCCACGCTCTTGCCCTCCTTGATGCGGGCGATCAGCACATCCGCCTTTTGCTGCTCGTTGTGATCGTGCAGGGCAAAGGTCGATACCGAGATCTGGTAGTGGCTGAGCAGGATCCCGGTATGCCGGGTATCCTCGGCGGCCACCAGATCGACGCTGCGCAGCACGTCCAGTGCTCGCTGGGTGATGTCGGCCAGATTGCCGATCGGAGTGGGGACTATATACAGGGTTGGGATGTCACTCATGGGAGCTCCGAGTGTCCCGACAATTGTGTCGCCATATTGGCCCGTTTACACTATGGAGAATTTCAACACTGGTCGGGGAATGAACTTGAACCGGGTTATAAAGCAGCTAAGTGTATCACGACTCTTCGGCATCCTACTCGCGGCAGTCCTGCTCGCCGCCTGTGCGTCGGAGCCCAATCAATCTTCCGGACAACCCGGCATGCCGTCAGCCTTCTCGGATCTGTCCAAGAATGCCCAGTGGTATCTGGAGCAGGTGGATCCCGCCAAACCGGCAGAGGCCTTCGTGTGGCAGATGATGGCAGCGCGCAGCTATCTGGCGCTCGGCCAGGCCAAACCGGCTGCCGCCCTGTATCAGCAGTTGCAGAAGCAGGCGAAGAGCCCGGTGCAGCAGGCGCAGTTGCAACTGCTGCAGGCACACCTGCTGCTAGCCCAGGGCAACGCCAACCAGGCGCTGATCCTGCTGGAAGGCAAGCCGGATGTGGTGCTGGATGCCGATACCCAGAAGGACTGGTACCGCCAGCGCGTGGTGCTGCAGCTCGACATCAACAACAAGTTTGGCGCGGCCAAGTCGCTGATCCTGCTGGAACCTTATCTGGCCAAGAATGAGCTGGCCACCAATCACCAGCAGATCTGGTCGCTGCTGAAAAGCATGACCCCCTCCACCCTGCAGGCGCTCGAAGAGGAGCCAGCTCCCGATGTGACCACCGGCTGGCTGCGTCTTGCGGCACTGGTGAACGAATTCGGGGCACAGCCGAGCCAGCTGGCCCGCCAGCTTGCCGGCTGGAAGCAGAGCTTCCCTAACCACCCTGCCCAGAGCGACATGCCGGCCGGCCTTGGGGATCTCGCTATCACGGACAACGGTTCGCTGCAGCAGATCGCCGTCTTCCTGCCGCTCTCCGGCAACCTGGAAGCCCAGGGCGCCGCCATCCGCAACGGCATGTTGATGTCCTACAAGGAAAATCAGAGCCAGTTCACCCTGAACTTCTACGATACCCAGGGCAAGGCGATGGGGGACCTCTACAAGCAGGCCATTCAGGAAGGGGCCAACATGATCATCGGCCCCCTGCTCAAGGATCAGGTGGAGGAGCTGCTCAAGTCGAGTCCGACCGTGCCGGTGCTGGCGCTCAACGAGCTGGACAAGCCAATCGTCAACGACAATACCTTCTATTTCTCGCTCTCCGCCGCTGCCGATGCGAGCCAGGCTGCCCAGTACCTCTATGGTCAGGGCTACCGCAAGCCGCTGCTGATCGCGGCACAAGGCCGGATTGGCTACAGCAGTATCAAGGCGTTTGAACAGGCCTGGGCCGGCGTCAGCCAGGAGAAGCCCGTGGTTGCCACCTTCGGGGCACGCAACGAAGTGCAGGGCATGGTCAAGAACGCTCTGAGCGGCCGTTCCACGGCTCGAGCCGGGGAGATTGTCCAGCTGTCCGATGCTGCGCCGCGCAGCATCGACGCCGTCTATGTGGTGGCCAACAGCCTGGAGACCCGGATGATCAAGCCCTATGTGGACATCTCGGTCAATCCCATGGGCAGCCTGCCCATCTACAGCAGCTCGCGGGGATACGACGGTGGGACGACCGAGGTAGCATCCGAGCTCAACGGTATGCATATCTCCGACATGCCACTGCTGCTGGGTGGCTTCGAGACGCAGCGTGAACAGATTGCCCTGCTCTGGCCCCAGACCCAGGGCGACCTGCTGCGCCTGTTCGCCCTCGGTTACGATGCCGTCAGCCTGGCAGGCAACCTGCCGCAAATGCGCAAGGTCAATGCCATGCAGCAACCCGGCATGAGTGGCCAGCTGAGCGTGGATCCCCAGGGCAACATAGTGCGCATGCTGGACTGGGCCACCTACCAGAATGGCAAGCTGGTCAGCGACAGCGCCGCCCCCCAGCTGGAGGATGCGACTCATGAAGAGGCTACTGACACAACTTCACCAGCAGTGGTTGAACCTGTTGCCGTCGGCAGCGACGAGCAAGGGACAACACTTTGAGCAAATAGCGGAACGCTGGTTGCAGGCCCGCGGCCTGCAACCCGTGACCCGCAACTACCGCTGCCGTGGCGGCGAGATCGATCTCATCATGCGCCAGGGAGAGACCCTGGTGTTCGTTGAAGTGAGATATCGCGCCAACGCCACCCATGGCGGAGCCGCCAGCTCGGTCACCCGGCGCAAACAGCACAAGATCGTGCTGGCCGCGCGCCACTATTTCAAGCAACATGCCATCAATGAGGCCAACCAGGCCTGTCGATTCGATGTGATCGCGTTCGAGGGCGACCAGCCGGACTGGATCCAGAACGCGTTTTAAGAGGACCCCATGACTGATCCCATCAAAGAGAATTACACCGAAAGCATCCAGACCAAGATAGCCGCCGCCGAAGCACTGCCGGATGCCATCCATACGGCAGCTCAGATGCTGACCATCTGCCTGCTCAATGGCCACAAGGTGATGGCATGTGGCAATGGTCCTTCCTCAGCATTGGCACAGCTGTTCATTTCCGAACTGGTGAACTGCTATGAAACTCCTCGCCCCTCCCTGCCCGGTCTCGCCCTGACGCCCGACATGGCGACCATCAGCGCCATCGCCACGGATCACGGTTTCGAAGAGGTCTATGCCAAACAGATACGTGCTCTGGGACAACCAGGCGACATCCTGGTGGTCATCACCACGACAGGCAACAGCCGCAGCCTGATCAAGGCTGCGGAGGCCGCCCTCTCCCGCGACATGACCATCATTGTTCTCGGTGGCGGAGACGGGGGAGAGATCGCCGGTCTGCTGGGCCCCAATGACGTGGAGATCCGCGTTCCTTCCGCTCGCCGTCCTCGTATTCTGGAAGTGAACCTGTTGACCCTGCACTGTCTCTGTGATCTCATCGACCAGACACTTTTCCCGCAACAGGAAGACTGAAACCATGAAGAAGCCTATTCTCGCTCTTGCCCTGCTGACCGGCGTCCTGCTGCTGCAAGGCTGTGCTGCCGTGGTGGTCGGTGGCGCGGCTGGCACCGCCAAGGCGAGCGGCGATCGCCGCACCCTGGGTGCCCAGTGGGACGATCAGACCATAGAGCTGAAAGCCGCCAACCTGTTGGCCGACAACAAGCCCCTGAGCGCCGCCAGCAAGATCAGTGTCTACAGCAACAACGGCCGTGTGCTGCTGGTGGGTCAGACACCCTCTGACGCTTACAAACAGGAAGCGGGCAGAATCGTGAGCCGGATTGAAGGGGTTCGCCATGTCTACAACGAGCTGCGCCTTGGCAAACCAGTCAGTATCGGCGTGCGCAGCAATGACACCTGGATCACCTCCAAGGTGCGGGCCGACATGCTGGGCACCAAGAACTTCGATAGCGCCAAGGTGAAGGTTGTCACCGAGAATGGCGAGGTGTTCCTCATTGGGTTGGTCACCCGCCAGGAAGGGGATCAAGCCGTGGAAATCGCCCGCCACGTCAGCGGCGTTAAGCAGGTGATCAAAGCCTTCGAGTTTGCCCAGAATTGACCATCTGGCAGGATGAAAAAACGCAGCCTTCAGGCTGCGTTTTTTATTTGATGACTTTCAGAGTCGGGCGACCGCTCGGGCGCGGTGGTTCCGGCTCGGGGTCAACCGACGTGGGTGTCTGTGCCTGTTCCAGCCAGAGGTCATACCCGAGCTCCGGCGGGAACAGGGTCCCCACTCCGTTCTCTCTGGCATGGATGGCCAGTACGGCCGCCATGGGGATATAGACCTGCTGCGATACGCCACCGAAACGGGCGCTGAAGCTGACAGCGTCATTGTCCATGTGGAACTGGCCCACGGCCCGGGGGGCGATGTTCAGAACAATCTGGCCATCCTGCACGAACTGCATCGGTACCATCACATGGGGAATATTGGCATTGACCACCAGATGGGGAGTCAGATCGTTATCCAGCAACCAGTCAAAAAACGCCCGCAGCAGATACGGGCGACTGGGTGTCATTGTCGGTTCCATGCTCATACGCCGGCACGGATCTCGCGCTCGGCCTCGGTCAGGGAAGCCTGGAAGGATTCACGCTCGAACAGGCGTACCATGTAAGCCTTCAGCTCTTTGGCGCCACGGCCGGTGAAATCGATGCCCAGGCTCGGCAGACGCCACAGCAACGGCGCCATGTAGCAGTCGACCAGACCGAACTCTTCGCTCATGAAGTAGGGCATCTCGCCGAAGATGGGAGCGATGGCCAGCAGGTTGTCGCGCAACTCGGCACGGGCGGCTTCGGTATCGGTGCCCGCCATGATCTTGTCGGCCAGAGAGTACCAGTCCAGCTCGATGCGGTGCATCATCAGACGGCTGTTGCCGCGCGCGACCGGATAAACCGGCATCAGGGGCGGATGCGGGAAACGCTCGTCCAGATACTCCATGATGATGCGCGAGGTGTACAACGCCAGCTCGCGATCCACCAGAGTCGGTACAGTGTTGTACGGGTTCAGCTCGGCCAGCTCATCCGGCAGGTTGGCAGGATCAACCTGGCAGATATCCACGCTAACACCCTTCTCCGCCAGGACAATACGCACCTGATGGCTGAACATATCGTTGGCACCGGAAAACAGCGTCATTACCGAACGCTTATTGGCAGCTACAGCCATTGAACCCTCCCGTCATTAAAAAGCAGAAACGGCAATGAAGCATGTCTGTCTTCATTGCCGTGCGTCATATTACTCCGATCTGGTCGCTTAGTGAACGTCGCGCCAGAATTCCTTCTTCAATAGCACAGTGAAGATGAAGAAGATAGCGATGAATCCGAGTACCCAGAAGCCCATGCGTTCGCGCTCCTGCTGCACCGGCTCAGCCGAGTAGACCAAGAAGTTTACCAGATCCAGTACCGTCTGATCATATTCTTCGTTGTTCATTTCACCGTTGCCGTCAGATTTGATGCTGACGACTTGCTGCATCTCCACGCCATCCAGGGTGTGCGTCTCGAACTCGGCGCGGGGCGTCCCCTGCAACGGCTCCAGCACATGGGGCATACCCACGGACGGGAAGACGGCGTTGTTCACCCCGAATGGACGGGTCTCGTCCACGTAGAAGGAACGCAGATAGGTGTAGATCCAGTCTGCACCACGCACCCGGGCAACCAGGGTCAGGTCGGGGGGCGGCGCGCCGAACCAGCGCGCAGCATCCTTCTCGGACATGGCGCTCTTCATCAGATCGCCGATCTTGGCACCGGTGAAGACCAGGTTCTCCTTCATCAGATCGTCCGGAATGCCGATGTCGGCCGCCACCCGGTTATAACGCTGGTACTGGGTGGAGTGACAGCCGGCACAGTAGTTCATGAAGGTGGCGGCCCCCCGTTGCAGGGATGCCTTGTCACTCAGATCGTACTCCGCCTTGTCGAGGGGGAAGCCACCGCCAGAGGCCAACACCAGACCAGGCAGCAGGGCCAGCACTGCAAAAATTATTCTTTTCATTTGAATGTCACCCTCTCCGGCAGCGGCTTGGTGTTCTCATTCTTGCTGTAGAAGAACAACAGGACGAAGAATCCGAAATAACCCAGAGTACAGAGCTGTGCAATCAGCGTCAGGGTCGGGGTTGATGGCAGCACGCCCAGCACCCCCAGAATAATGAAGCAGACCACGAACTGGGCGATGTTCAGCTTGTGCAGGGTGCTGCGGTAACGCACCGAGCGCACCTTGCAACGATCCAGCCAGGGCAACAGGAACAGCACCACGATGGAGAGGCCCATCATGATGACCCCCAGCAGCTTGTCAGGCACCGCACGCAGGATGGCGTAGAAGGGGGTGAAGTACCAGACAGGAGCGATATGCGCCGGTGTCTTCAGGCCATTGGCCACCTCAAAGTTCGGTTTCTCGAGGAAATAGCCCCACATATCCGGCTTGAAGAAGATGATGGCACAGAAGAAGAACAGGAAACCGGCTACCCCGATCATGTCCTTCACGGTGAAATAGGGGTGGAACGCGACCGCATCCAGTGGCCAGCCGTTCTCGTCCTTGTGCTTCTTGATGTCGATGCCATCGGGGTTGTTGGATCCCACTTCGTGCAGCGCCAGGATATGCATGGCCACCAGCATCACCAGTACCAGCGGCAGAGCGATGACGTGCAGCGCAAAGAAGCGGTTCAGGGTCGCACCCGAGATGACATAGTCCCCCCGGATCCACAGGGTCAGATCGTCACCGATAACGGGGATGGCACCGAACAGCGAGATGATGACCTGGGCCCCCCAGAACGACATCTGCCCCCAGGGCAGCAGGTAACCCATGAAGGCCTCGGCCATCAGCACCAGGAAGATCAGCATGCCGAAGATCCACAGCAGTTCCCGTGGCTTCTGGTAAGAGCCGTAGATCATGCCGCGGAACATGTGCAGGTAAACCACGATGAAGAAGGCGGATGCCCCGGTGGAGTGCATATAACGCAGCAGCCAGCCATAATCCACATCCCGCATGATGTATTCCACGGAAGCGAAGGCACCTTCCGCCGAAGGGTTGTAGTTCATGGTCAGCCAGATGCCGGTGATGATCTGGTTGACCAGCACCAACATGGCAAGCGAGCCGAAGAAGTACCAGAAGTTCAGGTTCTTGGGCGCCGGATACTTGGCCATATGGTCGTTGTACATGGCCGTGAGCGGGAAACGATCATCGATCCAGCCCATGAGTTTGGCAAACATGGTCAGGCCTCCTTGCCATCGGCACCAACCAGAATGGTGGTGTCGCTAAGAAATTGGTATGGCGGAATGACCAGGTTCAGCGGTGCGGGGACGCCCTGGAACACTCGACCAGCCATGTCGAATTTGGAGCCATGGCAGGGGCAGAAGAAGCCGGAAGTTACCCCTTGAACCTGCTCGCCGAAGCTGTCGGGCAAATAGGAAGGGGAGCATCCCAGATGAGTGCAGATGCCAACGGCCACGAAGATTTCCGGTTTGATGGATCTGTAGCCATTGTGGGCATAGTCCGGTTGCTGTGGCTCGTCTGACGCAGGATCCCGCAGCTTGTCATCGTGTGCAGCCAGAGCATCCAGCGTCTGCTTGGTGCGCTTCACCACCCAGACCGGTTTACCGCGCCACTCGACGCGGATTAGCTGACCCGGCTCCAGCTTGCTGATATCCACTTCAACCGGGGCGCCTGCCGCCTTGGCTTTGGCACTCGGATTCCATGACTTAATAAACGGCACTGCGGTAAAAGCAGCTCCTACACCGCCAACGGCAACCGTTGACCAGGTAAGAAATCTGCGGCGACCGGTATCAACTGGCGCATTGCTCATCCAAAAACTCTCCCATGTGGACTCCGCTCATTCTTATAGTGTCCCTGTTTACTTCTCCTCTCCCTCTGACAACTGCAATGGAAGCGGAGTGGCAATTGACACAGAAAGACCATGGAAATTTTAAAGAAAAGATAACAATTTGACAAGAAAGGGAGTCGATGGGCAAAAACAATAAATACACAATTTTTTGTCTTTTGTGACGTATGCTTAGCATTGTCACATGTAACATTGCCAATAAAAAAAGCCTGGCAAATTGCCAGGCTTTTTTGACACTCCTGAGAGTGCGTACCAAAAGCGAATTAACGCTTGGAGTACTGCGGACGCTTACGCGCTTTGTGCAGACCGACTTTCTTACGCTCAACCTTACGGGCATCACGAGTAACAAAGCCAGCTTTACGCAGTTCGGAACGCAGGGTCTCGTCGTACTGCATCAGAGCACGAGTGATACCGTGGCGGATCGCACCAGCTTGACCAGAGATGCCACCACCGTTAACGGTGATGTACAGATCCAGTTTCTCGGTCATCTCGACCAGTTCCAGCGGCTGACGAACTACCATGCGGGCAGTCGGACGGCCGAAGTATTGCTCCAGGGAGCGCTGGTTGATTACGATTTTACCGCTACCCGCTTTGATGAATACGCGAGCAGTGGAGCTTTTGCGACGGCCGGTACCGTAGTATTGATTTTCTGCCATGTTGCCAGTTCCCGTTAGATATCCAGTACTTGAGGTTGCTGAGCAGCATGAGCGTGCTCTGCGCCTGCGTAAACTTTCAGCTTACGGAACATGGCACGGCCCAGCGGGCCCTTCGGCAGCATGCCCTTGACGGCAGCTTCGATTACCATTTCCGGCTTACGCTGAATCAGCTTGTCGAAGCTGATGGACTTGATACCACCCGGGAAACCGGAGTGAGCGTGGTACATTTTGTCGGTAAATTTCTTACCGGTTACGTGTACCTTCTCAGCGTTTACAACGATGATGTAGTCACCGGTGTCAACGTGCGGAGTGTACTCGGCTTTGTGCTTACCACGCAGACGAGCAGCGATCTCGGTTGCGATACGACCCAGAGTTTTACCTTCTGCGTCCACAATGTACCAGTCACGTTTTACGGTTTCTGGCTTGGCAACGAAAGTTTTCATTAAGTTAAACCCAATTACCTGTTACAGACCCAATTGCTTATGGGGGCTCTCCCACAAACAACAAACGATGGCCTACCTGTACCCCTTCGAATACAAGTAAAGCTTAAAGTGTTGCTGTCTTATCGACAGCTGTAACGTGGGCCGGGCGATTATAAGTGAAGTTGCCTTAAATATCACCTGCTAATTTCACTGCCATGAAGCTAGCAAATGTCGCCCGGCCCTACCTGCCGCAGATGCCCATCCGACTGGCAGGCGCGGTATTGTGACTAAGGAAGGTGCACTCTGGCAAGGTATTCGTGCGATTGCATCTCCTGAAGCCTTGAAAGGCAACGCTTGAATTCGAAATTCAGCAGGCCTTCGCCATAGAGCCCGGTCATGGGGACCGCCGCCGATATGATGAGCTTGACGTGCCGCTCATAAAACTCGTCCACCATGGCGATGAAGCGGCGGGCCGCGTCATCCGTGCCGCTGCCCATGGGTTGCACATTGGCCAGCAGGACGGTGTGGAACTCACGGGCCAGTTCGATGTAGTCGCCCTGGGAGCGTGGAGTACAGCACAGCTGTTCAAACTCCATATAAAGCACCCCTTCCCCCACGCCCAGTGCACTCAGTTGGCGATGGTTGACTTCCAGTGCGGCGGCAGTCACCGGCCCAATCCCGGTCAACTGGCTGAAATAACGATCCAGGTTGCTCCTGGCCTGCTCATCCAGCGGGAAGTGATAGATCTCTGCCTGTTCAAGGGTTCGCAGCCGGTAATCGACACCGCCATCGACATTGATCACCTCGCAGTGACGCTCGATAAGCGCGATGGCAGGCAGGAAGCGAGCACGCTGCAACCCGTTGCGGTAGAGATCCTGAGGGGGAATGTTGGATGTGGCCACCAGCACCACGCCATGGCCAAAGAGTTCCTGGAACAGAGTGCCGAGCAGCATGGCATCCGTGATATCCGAGACGAAAAACTCGTCGAAGCAGATGACGTCGGTCTCGTCGGCCAGCTTGCGGGCGATCAGCTTGAGCGGATCGGACTGACCGGTCAGCCCTTTGAGCTCGCCGTGCACACGGTGCATGAAACGGTGGAAGTGGATGCGCAGTTTGCGCTCCCCCGGCAGGCTCTCAAAAAAAGTATCCATCAGCCAGGTCTTGCCTCTGCCCACACCGCCCCACATATATAACCCCTGGACGGGGTCACGGGTTTTCGGCTTTTGCAGCCAACCCAGCAGGCCACGGGATCTGGTCGGAGTCGGGCTTACGCACAGATCCTGATAGAGTCGCTCCAGGCGGGCGATTGCCATGGCCTGGGCCGGATCGGCCACAAAGCCGGGGCGCTGCAAATCCTGCTGATATTTTTGCTGCGGGGTCATCCTGTAAACCGCCTCCAAGTCCCTGAATGAGGGACAAAATGGTATCACGCTCTCGGGGGGCACGGTATAGTGCCAACGAGGCGTTGCGGTCCATCCGACCGCTTCAAATTCATCGTGTTAGCTGTAACAAGGAGCTTCTATGACTCTGTTTAACGGGATCCTGCTGGCGATCGCCGCCCTGATCATCGGCGTGCTGATCGGCCGCTTCTCTGTCCGTAGCCGGGATGCCGGACGCCTGGAACAGGAGCTGAAAAAAGCCCACAAGGAGCTGGAAAGCTACCAGGGGCAGATCACCACCCACTTCGCCGACAGCGCCGCCCTGATGGAGCAACTGGCCGAACAGTACCAGACCCTTTATCGCCACATGGCGGAACAGAGCAAGTTCCTGGCCAAGGTACAGGAACCACTGTTCCGCGAACCCGAAGTGGAAGAAACAGGCGATGCCGCCAACAGCGAGGAGCCGGGCCTTCCTCCCCGCGATTACGCCGGTGCGTCCGGCCTGCTCAAGCAGCCGGGCTGATCGTCGGTTGAACTAATTACGCTTTATCGTGGTCAGACCTTGACGATTGCACTGCAACTTTTTCTGGGAGCTGTTTCTCATATGCGTAAATCTCTTTCTGTATTCAGTGTCTTAGCCCTCAGTGTCGGTATCGCCATGTCCTCAGCACCGGCGCAGGCCGCACTGCCCCTGATGGCGAACAACCAGGAGATGCCGAGCCTGGCCCCCGTCCTCGAGCAGGTGACCCCTGCCGTGGTCAACATCTCCGTCTCTGGCAAGAAGATCACCCGCCAACGCCTGCCGGAGCAATTCCGCTTCTTCTTCGGCCCCAACATGCCTGACGAGCAGGTGAGCGAGCAGCCCTTCCAGGCGCTTGGTTCCGGCGTCATCATCGATGCCAAGAAAGGCTACGTGATCACCAACGCCCACGTGGTCCACGAGGCGGACGAGATCAAGGTCAACCTGAAGGATGGCCGTGAGTATGCGGCCAAGAAAATAGGGGAAGACAAACAGTCGGATATCGCCCTGCTGCAAATCAAGGCCGAGGATCTGGTGCAGATCAAGTTCGCCGACTCCGACGAGCTGAGAGTCGGTGACTACGCGCTGGCCATCGGCAACCCGTTCGGCCTGGGCCAGACCGTCACCTCCGGCATTGTCAGCGCCCTGGGTCGCAGCGGCCTCAACATCGAAAATCTGGAGAACTTCATCCAGACCGATGCGGCCATCAACTCCGGCAACTCGGGCGGCGCCCTGCTCAACCTGCGCGGGGAGCTGATCGGCATCAACACCGCCATCCTGGGCCCCAACGGCGGCAACATCGGCATCGGCTTTGCCATCCCGTCCAACATGGTGCGCGATCTCTCCGAGCAGATCGTGAAATACGGCGAAGTGCGCCGTGGCCAGCTGGGGATTACCGGCACCGAGCTCACCAGCGAAATCGCCAAGACCTTCGGCTACAACAAGAAGGACGGTGCCTTCGTCAACCAGGTCATGCCTGACTCCGCTGCCGCCAAGGCAGGCATCAAGGCAGGCGACATCATCATCAGCATCGATGGCAAGCCCATCCGCTCCTTCGGCGAGCTGCGTGCCAAAATCGCCACCATGGGGGCCGACAAGCAGGTCTCGCTCGGCCTCATTCGTGACGGCAAGGAGCAGACCGTCAAGGTCACCCTGAAGAAGGCGGATGACAGCGAGATCCTGGCCAGCGCCCTGCATCCGGCACTGGAAGGAGCCAAGCTAAGCACCACCACGGACCCCGTGACCGGCGTGGCCGTCTCCGACATCGATCCCCGCTCACCGGCAGCCGCCTCCGGCCTGCAAAAGGGCGACATCATCATCGGGGTCAACCGCCAGCGCATCAACTCCATGGGTGAACTGACCAAGGTGTTGAAAAACAAGCCGGAAGTCCTGGCGCTGAACATCCAGCGCGGTGACTCATCGCTCTATTTGGTGATCCGTTAAGCCCCTCACACCCGCGGCAACCGCCGCGGGTGATTTTTATCCATCGATAATGTTATTCTCTGCCCGCAGCCTGTACGGACGAGAAAGACATGAAAATCCCACCTCTGATCAGCTACTTGGGCAAGTCCGTCGGCTTTGGCCTCGCCATGGCTGCGCTTTTGTTGCTGGTGTTCCCCAATTTTCGCGGCGGTGCCCCCCTGCCGGGCCTCATCACCAATGCCCGTGAGCTGAGCTTCTCCTACGCGGCCCATCGTGCCGGCCCTGCCGTCGTCAACATCTACACCCGCAGCTTCGCCGGCAATCGCGGTGAAAAAGCCGAACTCAGACCCCAGGGGCTGGGGTCCGGCGTCATCATGAACCAGCGCGGTCACGTGCTCACCAACTATCACGTCATCGCCGATGCGGACCAGATCATCGTCGCCCTGCAAGATGGTCGGGTATTCAGTGCAGAGCTGGTCGGCACCGACAAACTGACCGATCTGGCGGTGCTCTACATCGAATCGGACAACCTGCCGGTGATCCCTCAGGACCCGGATCGTCTGCCGGACGTGGGAGACGTGGTGCTCGCCATCGGCAACCCCTACAACGTCGGCCAGACCATCACCCAGGGCATCATCAGCGCCACCGGGCGTATCGGCCTCTCCAGCATGGGGCCGGACAGCAACGGCCGGCAGGATCTGCTGCAAACCGATGCCGCCATCAACGAGGGCAACTCCGGAGGCGCCCTGGTCAATGGCCGTGGCGATCTGGTGGGTATCAATACCGCCGCCTACCACCTCAACGGCAATCAGGAGAGCTATGGCATCAGTTTTGCCATCCCCTACAAGCTGGCCAAGCGCATCATGGACGAGCTGATCGCCAACGGTCGGGTCATCCGCGGCTACCTCGGCATCTCCAGCGTCGAGATCAATCCCATCGTCGCGCGCATGCTGAACCTGGGGGACTTGCAGGGGTTGGTGGTGGAGAGCCTGGATCCCAATGGCCCAGCCACCAAGGCCGGTCTCAAACGTGGGGATGTGCTGCTCAAGATCAACGGAGAGGCCATCACCGGCGTGCGTCCCGTCATGGACAAGATCGTAGAGAGCCGCCCCGGCACCAAGCTCACCATCTCGGTGATCCGCAACGGCAAGCCGCTGGACGTCGATGTCATCATCGAAGAGGACCTGCGCTACCAGAATCAGACCCTGCCGACCAGCAGTGCGGCACCCGCCACCTGAGAGGCGGATCCTCGCAGGGCCCGACAGGGCCCTTTTTTGTGCCCGCTTTCCTCCGGCCCCGCTTGTGCGTGAGACAGCTCACACATTGCGCCAATAAACGATCGGGCGAAGGCGCCGTCAAAACCCGCCACCGATCAAACTCCCTTGCCGCCAGTCCGCTCCTTTCCTCTTCTTGATCGCCAAAAGGGCTTCTTTTGATGCCTTTCCCTCCGGATTTCCACTTCGAATCGGAAAAAACCTGCCTCCTCCCGCACTCTCCTCCGCTTTATGGTGATCCCATCCTTTCTGCCAGCCTGGAGAGCAGACCTTGAATACCGACACCCATGACGCCCCCCTGACCCCGGACAGCCCGGCACTGCTGCGCAAGACCGACCTAACCCTGGCCCGCATTCACAACCTGCTGGTGGATCAGGGCATACGCCCCAACGACGTGCAGCAACAGATGCTGGCCTCCCACGTCAAGGCCATGGTGTGGCGCTCCTACAGCGGGGAATCCCTGCCGGAGGTCGACCTCAGCCTGTTCGAGGAGATCTCCCCCCTCTCCCTGCGCCTGGCAGAGCAGGTCGTCGCCTGGCTCGACCGCCTCGCCTACGAGGAAGCGCACCTCTTGTCCGTCCATTTTGAAGTGGCCAAAGAAAACGAACTCAGCTCAGTAAAAGGAGAAAGCTAAATGACTGCCATCAAACTCGTGATTGGAGATCGTCTCGGCAAGGGTCAGAAAGTGGGGGCAGGCGCAGAAGCCGCCGGCGCCACCGTGACCGTCATCCCCGGCATGGCCGCCGACATGAAGCTCGGTGATGTGATGAACAAGGAGCAGGCCGACCTTGGCATCTCCTTCTGCGGCAGCGGTGGCGCGGGCGCCATCACGGCCCAGACCAAGTACGGCTACAAGTGCCGCTACGGCATGCGATCCATCGAAGAGGGTGTCACCGCCATCAACGAGGGGTGCGTGGTACTGGGCTTCGGCTTCATGGACAAGGAAGAGCTGGGCCAGAAGCTGATCGAAGCCTTCGCCAAGAAACACGGGCGCACCTGATGAAAGAACACTTCACCACCCGGATCACGGTCAACGGCAAGGGGGCGACTCGCCAGCAGGCGTTCGCTGCAGCCCTCAGCCAGGTGCAACCCAGCCTGCTCAAGGAGAGCCCCAAGGTGATGCTGCGCATCGAACCCCTCGAGGTCGAGGTGCTCGAGGCCGAGGAGTCGGTACGGGTGGAGAAGTTCCTGTTCTTCTTCCTGCCACGCCAGCGCCACGAGTTCCGGGTCCGGCTGGCGATCACCGTCAAGGTCACCAGCCTAGATGTCGACAAGGTGGATTTCACCCGGGCCTGACCCCACAACCAAAAGGACAAAGTCGCCGCCTTCGGTGCCAGCTTCCTGTTCGCCCGCATCATCGAGGGCTCCCTGGTGGGGATCCTCGACATCGGCGGCGCCATCCAGACCGGAGTCGGCCTCGGAGTGCCCGCCCTGCTGCTGGGGGCCGGCATCATCTATCCGGTGGAAAACTTCACCGCTTCCCTGATCACCGGCATGGGGATTGGGATGGCCATCGGCTACGTGATCATCCTGGCGCGCAAGTTCACCATTAACCAGAGCAACTCCACCTACGGGGCGGACGTCATGATGGGGGCTGGCAACAGCTCCGGCCGCTTCCTCGGTCCCCTCATCATCCTCTCCGCCATGGGCGCCTCCATTCCCATCGGGATAGGCTCCCTGCTGGGTGCCCTGCTGTTCTACATCTGGGAGAAGCCCATCACGGGCGGCGCCATTCTGGGGGCCATGCTGTTCGGGACCGTCTTCCCCATCGCCCTGGCTTAATCCAAGGCCGTCTCTTCGGCGGCATTCAAGAACCTGTTTGTGCTCTGCCGCGAGAGGTCGTCAGCAAGGTGAAGAGCAGCACAGGGGCCGGAGCGTATGGATAGACGTGAGAACTCCTGGTTACAACTACGCGAGCAGCACATGAGCCTTGGAAGCGGCCTCGCAGTAAGAGCACAAGCAGGTTCCAAGAGGGATATCAGTATGTACGACATGATCATCAGGGCGGGACGCCTGGGAAACGGGCAGCTTGTCGACGTCGCCATCAAGCATGGCAAGATAGCGGCGCTGGGTTCGCTGCCAGGGAGCACGGAGGCGAAGCAAACCCTCACTCTGGGCGGGCAGGTCCATGTGAGCGCCGGCTGGATCGACGGCCACACACACTGCTACCCCGCCTCTCCCCTCTATCACGATGAGCCGGACAAGGTAGGGGTGGCGTCCGGCGTCACCACCGTCATCGACGCCGGCAACACCGGTGCCGACGACGTGGATGACTTCCAGCGTCTCGCCGCCACCTGCAAGACCCGGGTGCACGCCCTGCTCAACATCTCCCGCATCGGCCTGCTGCGCCAGAACGAGCTGGCGGATCCGGCAGACATCGATCCCGCCCTCGCCCAGGCGGCCATCCGGCGCCATCCCGGCTTCATCGTCGGCATCAAGGCGCGCATGAGCGGCAGCGTGGTGGGTGAAAGCGGTCTGCAACCCCTGCGCATGGCCAAGCAGATCCAGCAGGCCAATGGCAACCTGCCACTGATGGTGCACGTGGGCAACACGCCGCCGGATCTGGACGAGATCGTCGCCCTGCTGGGGGAGGGCGATCTGCTGACCCACTGCTTCAACGGCAAGCCCAATCGCATCCTGACCCCTGCGGGTGAACTGCGCCAGGCGGTGCGTGAGGCGATGCGGCGGGGACTCTTGCTCGACATCGGCCATGGCGGTGCCAGCTTCAGCTTCGAGGTGGCAGAGCTGGCCATTGCCCAGGGCATCCTGCCCCACACCATCAGTTCAGACATCTACTGCAAGAACCGCATCAAGGGGCCCGTCTATAGCCTTGCCCACGTGATGTCGAAGTTCTTCGCCATCGGCATGACCCTGGAGCAGGTGCTCGCCTGCGTCACTCACCAGGCCGCTGATGCCCTGCGCCTGCCCGGCAAGGGGCGACTCGAGGTGGGCGCCGATGCAGACATCACCCTGTTCGAGGTGAGCTGCGGCCCCGCTCTCTTTACCGATACCGAGGCCGGCGCCCGCAACGGTGACCGGCAACTGCTCCCTCTCGCCGCCCTGGTGGGCGGCGAACTGGTTCTGACTCACTACGGGAAATCACACCATGCCTTCTGTGTATGAGAAATACCGGCTCAAACCGGTGATCAACGCCTCCGGGCGCATGACCATCCTCGGCGTATCCACCCCCGAGCAGGAGGTGGTCGATGCGGTCAACTTCGGCCTCGGCCACTACTTCGAGGTGAAGGATCTGGTCAACAAGACCGGCGCCTACCCGGCCGAACTGCTGGGCGTTGAAGATGCGGTGGTGGTCTCCTGCGCCAGCGCCGGCATCGCCCAGTCGGTGGCCGCCGTGATCGTGCGCGGCGACCCCTATCGCCTCGAGCAGTTGCATGCTCATGCCCACGACGTGCCGAGCGACATCGTGCTGCCCAAGGGTCACAACGTGAACTTTGGTGCCCCCGTCGGCACCATGGTCAACCTGGGGGGCGGCAGGGTGGTGGAGGCAGGCTACGCCAACGAGTGCTCACCCGCCCAGCTGGCCGCCGCCATCCATGCCAATACCGCCGCCATCCTCTACATCAAGTCCCACCACTGCGTGCAGAAGAGCATTCTGTCGGTGGCCGAGGCGGCCGAGGTGGCCAAGGCACACGGGATCCCGCTCATCGTCGATGCAGCGGCCGAAGAGGATCTGCGTCTCTACTACAACCAGGGTGCAGATCTGGTCATCTACAGCGGCGCCAAGGCCATCGAAGGGCCCACCAGCGGCCTGGTGCTCGGCAGGCGTCAGTATGTGGGGTGGGTCAAGCAGCAGGCTGGCGGCATAGGCCGTGCCATGAAGGTGGGCAAGGAGGGGATCCTCGGCCTGACCCACGCCATCGAGCGCTACCTGGCCAAAGAGAAGGAGAGCGGCACCGCCATGGTCGCCAAGATGACCCCCTTCATCGAGCGCCTCAACCAGCTGCCCGGCGTCACCGCCAAGGTGGTGTGGGACAGCGCGGGGCGCGACATCGCCCGCACCGACATCGCCTTCGACCACCAGCAGATCCGCATGACCACGGTGGAAGTGGTCTCCCGTCTGCAACAGGGTACCCCCGCCATCTACTGCCGCGGCTACAAGGCCAACGAGGGGCACATCGAGATAGATGTGCGCAGCGTCACCCTGCCCCAGCTCGACCAGATCCACTCCGCCATTGCCCACCTCGTTCAGGAGAACAACTGATGTCTCTTACCCCCAATTACTACCGCGATCGGGTCTGCCTCAACGTGCTGGCAGGTTCCAAAGAGAATGCCGTCGACATTTATGAGGCTGCCGAGGGCCACGTCCTGGTCGGTGTGCTCTCCAAGAACTACCCGGACATCCCCTCTGCCGTCGCCGACATGCAGGCCTACGCCAAACTTATCGACAACGCCCTCTCCATCGGGCTGGGAGCAGGTGATCCGCGCCAGTCCGCCATGGTGGCCGAGCTGGCCCGCCAGTTGCAGCCTCAGCATGTCAATCAGGTGTTCACCGGGGTCGGGGCCAGCCGGGCGCTGCTCGGTCAAGCTGACACCCTGGTCAATGGCCTTGTCTCCCCCACCGGCCCCCCCGGCATGGTGAAGATCTCCACCGGCCCCCTCAGCGCGCAGCAGGCTGACGGCATCGTCCCCATCGATACCGCCATTGCCCTGCTCAAGGACATGGGCGGCAGCTCGGTCAAGTTCTTCCCCATGGGGGGACTCGCCTGCCGCACCGAGTATCAGGCAGTGGCCGAGGCCTGTGCCCGCCACGGTTTCTGGCTGGAGCCCACCGGCGGCATCGATCTTGAGAACTTCGAGGAGATAGTGCGGATCGCGCTGGAGGCAGGAGTCGAGAAGGTGATCCCCCACGTCTACAGCTCCATCATCGACAGTGTCAGTGGCCAGACCCGGCCGGAGGATGTGCGTACCCTCCTCGCCATGGTGAAGGCACTGCTGGCATAGCAACCCCACAGGCACCGGTCCGATCACTGGGCGGTGCCTGGCTTGTTAATGACCCCCTTGTTAACATCGACCCACCATGCGCGACAGGAGTCCTCACCCCCTCATGACCAAGCTGCCCCACCCCAGACTCCAGCAACTGCTCGCCCTGCTTCACGCCGAGCCTCTGCCACAGGAGGAGCTGGCCCGCCGTCTCAATGTTTCCACCCGCACGGTGCGTACCGACGTGGCGACCCTGAACGAGCTCATTGCCACCCAGGGCGCCCACCTGATCCATCAGCGGGGCAGCGGTTACCAGCTCAAGATCTACAATCAGGGGCTATTCGATGCGCTGCTGGCCGCCCAGGGGCAGGAGAGCCCCCTGCCTCGCACCAGCCGCGAGCGGGTGCTGCACCTCCAGGTCTTGCTGCTGACGGCAGAACAGGGGATCAAACTCGACGAGCTGGCGGACACCTGGTATCTGAGCCGGGCGGCTTTGCAAGGGGACATGACGGAGATGCGGGAGCGGCTCGCCCACTTCGGGCTCACCATCGACAGCAAACCCAGGGTGGGGATGCGCATTGCGGGAAGCGAGATGGCGATCCGCGCCTGCCTCACCCAACTGCTCTGCCAGGAGCTGCTGCACCAGCATCCGCTCCAGAGCCTGTTGCCCACCCTCTGCCCCAGCAAGACGCTGGAGGTAGTGGGCAACCACATTCACGAGCAACTCGGTCGCCATCAGCTGCGCCTGGCCGACGAGAGCCTGCAGCAAGTCACCGTCTACTGTGCCGTCGCACTGCTGCGCCAGGCGTCTGGCCATGAGTTGCGCCAGTTTGCCAGCGACGACATCACCCCGCCCCTGGCAGTGGTGGCCCGCGACATCTATGCCGAGCTGCCGACCCTGACTTCACCGGGGCAGGAAGAGATCGCCTGTCTCGCCATCCAGATCCAGGCTCGCCTCACTGCAGAGACGCCCCTGCTCAGCCCGGCCATGGCGGCCGAGAGCGAGCAGCTGACTGCGCACCTGCTGGGTTACATCCACCAGCACTACCCCTATGACCTGCGCGGCGACCCGCAATTGCGAGCCGACCTGCAGACCCACATCGGCGCCATGCTGCTGCGGGTCAAATACCAGATTGGCAGCCACAATCCCCTGGCGGACCACATCAAGCAGTATTACCCCCTCGCCTACGACATCACCCTGGCGGCCATCTCTGAGTGGATCAGGCAGACCCCCTACCGGTTGACCCACCACGAGATCGGCTACCTGGTGATCCACATCGGGGTCGGCCTGGAGCGCCACTACGACATCGGTTACACCCGGCGCCCCCAGGCGCTGCTGCTGTGCGATGCGGGCAACGCCACCTTCCGGGTGCTGGAAGCACGCATCCGGCGGGAATACCCCCAACTACAGCTGACCACGCTGGAGTCGGTGCGGGACTATGAGGGACTGGTGCGAGTCGAGCAGGATTTCGTCATCAGCACCCTCAAGGTGAGCGAGAAGAATGCTCCCGTGGTGCAGGTCTCCCCCTTCCCGACCCAGTACCAGCTGGAGCAGCTCGGCAAGCTGGTGCTCGTCGATCGCACTCGTCCCTATCTGCTTGACAAGTATTTCGATGCCGACCACTTCATGGTGCTTGATGAACCCATCAGCCAGGGGGTGCTGTTTGATCGCATCTGCAGCCAGCTTGAGGCGGAGGATCTGGTGCAGAGCGGATTCCGGGGATCCTTGCAGGAGCGGGAGCGGATCGTCTCCACCCTGCTGGGGGACGGCATCGCTCTGCCCCACTCCCTCGGCCTGCTGGCGCGCCGCACCCTGGTCTATACCGTGCTGGCCCCCCAGGGGATCGATTGGGGAAACGGCGAGAGCGCTACCCTCATCTTCGTGCTGGCCATCGCCAAGGCGGATTATGAGGAAGCCATGGGACTTTATGATCTGTTTCTGGCACTGATGAACGAAAAAGCCAGCAGAAGTCTGCTGGCTTGTCGGGATTTTGCCGCTTTCAAGGCGCTGGCTCGCAGCGCACCTTGAGCACGCCGAGGCGTATTACTCCTCATTGAAGCCCGAGGTGAACAGCGCCACCACGGCGGCCAGGGCCTCCACCTCTTCGGGGCCCTCCACCTGCACCTCCACCTGTTTGCCCTGGGCGGAGTCCAACATCAGCAGGCCGATCACGCTGTCCGCGTCGGCCTCGACTCCCTCTTCGTTGCGCAGCAGCACGTGGGCATCGAACCCCTGCACCAGCTCGAACAGCATCATGGCCGGTCGGGCGTGAATGCCTAACTTGTTTTTGACTTCTACCGAGGCGGAAACGGTCATCTGAGCATCCTGTGGATCTGTCAGGCGGGGTTTGAACGCTTGTCCAACGTGCGATGGCGGATCTGCACGTTCTTGCCAAGCAACCGGAATGCGCTGGCCAGCCGCTCGGCGATGAACACCGAGCGGTGTTGTCCGCCGGTACAGCCAATCCCGACGGTCACATAGCTGCGATTGTTGCGCTCCAGGTGGGGCAACCAGGTCCCCAGCATATTCTCGATCTGCTGGATGAACAGCATGACATCCGGCTGGCTGGAGAGGTAGTTGGCCACGGGCTCATCCTTTCCGGTGAAGGGCTTGAGCTCCGGGATCCAGTGCGGGTTGGGCAGGAAACGGGCGTCGAACACGAAGTCCGCATCCTTGGGAATGCCGTACTTGAAACCGAACGACTCGAACACCAGCACCAGCTCGTTCTCTTTCTTGCCGAGCACCCGGGTTTTGATGAGCTCGCTGAGATCGTGGATGCTGAGGTTGGTGGTGTCGATGCGCAGGTCGGCGGTCGAGGAGAGTGGTGCCAGCAGGTGGGTCTCTTCCCGGATCGCCTCGTCCAGCGAAAGCTTGTTGCGGGACAGAGGATGCAGACGACGGCTCTCACCGTAGCGTTTGAGCAGGGTCGCGTTGTCCGCATCGAAGAAGAAGCTCGAAAACTTGACTCGCCCCTCGTTGCGCACCTGGCTCAGCAGGTTCTCCAGCCTGTCTGCCTGGGCAGGCAGGTTGCGCACATCGATGCTGACAGCCAGCTTGTCATACTGGCTCTCCACCGACACGATCAACTGGGGCAGCAGGTTGACCGGCAGGTTGTCCACGCAGTAGTACCCGAGATCCTCGAGCACCCTCAGGGCCACCGTCTTGCCGGAGCCCGAACGACCGCTTACTACTATTAACTGCATCTTGTCCCCTCACGCCAACGTGGCTGTGTCAGACCCGGCCTCAGGCCGACGTCATGATCTGATAGAGTTCTTCGTCGCTGGTCGCCTGGCGCAACTGGCGGCAGACGGCCTTGTCACCCAGTTTGGATGCCATCAGGGAAAGAGTCTTGAGGTGCTGCTTGCACTCGCTTTCCGGCACCAGCAATGCAAAGAGCAGGTCAACCGGTTGATTGTCGATAGAATCGAAAGGGATGGGCTCGGAGAAGGTCATCAACACGGCGGTCGGCGCGAAGGCGTCGTCAATCCGGCCGTGGGGGATGGCGATACCGGCTCCGATCCCGGTACTGCCCATCTTTTCTCGCGCCAGCAGGCTTTCAAACAGGACCTGGCGGGAAGCGCCGAGGCGCTCTGCGGCCAGTTCACTGATGATCTCGAGCGCGCGTTTCTTGCTGGTACAAGGGACCGCACTCTTGGTGCAGTCCCGACTCAGTATGTGTTCAAGTTGCATAGTTATTTTTGATTTAACTTATCTTTGTGCTTGATGATCTGCCGATCCAGTTTATCCAGCAGGGTATCAATCGCCGCATACATGTCGGCATGCTGCGAATTGGCGAACACCTCTCCCCCGCTGACATGCAGCTTGGCTTCGGCGATCTGGTTCAGTTTTTCGACGCTCAACACCACGTGTACGTTGTTGATATGGTCAAAGTGACGCTCGAGTTTGGCAAATTTGTTGTTCACATAATCACGCAGAGCTTCGGTAATCTCGACATGGTGTCCGGTCAGGTTAATTTGCATAACGTCTTCCTTTTGTTTGCCTAAACCAGGCGTTTGCGCTGATTGGATGGCGGGATCAACAAGGATTCACGGTACTTTGCGATCGTGCGTCTCGCCACCATAATACCCTGTTCGGCCAGCAAATCCGCGATCTTGCTATCACTAAGCGGCTTGGCGGGGTTTTCCGCCGTCACCAGCTTCTTGATCAGGGCGCGAATAGCGGTCGATGAGCACTCTCCTCCTCCCTCCGTATTGACGTGACTGGAGAAAAAAAACTTCAGTTCAAAAATGCCGCGGGGCGTATGCATGTACTTCTGGGTCGTGACCCGTGAAATGGTCGACTCATGCATCTCCACCGCTTCCGCGATGTCGTTGAGTACCATGGGTTTCATGGCCTCTTCGCCGTACTCGAAAAAGCCCTGCTGCTGCTCGACGATGCAGCTGGCCACCTTGAGCAGGGTGTCGTTACGACTCTCCAGGCTCTTGATGAACCACTTGGCCTCCTGCAAATGAGAACGGATGAACTGGGTATCCGTGCTGCTGCGGGCATTGCGCGCCATGGCCGCATAGGCCTCGTTGACACGGATGCGCGGAGCAGAATCCGGATTGAGTTCAACCACCCACTTGCTGCCCTTCTTGACCACGGACACATCCGGGATCACGTACTGGGATTCACTCTGGATGATGCCGTTGCCGGGTCTGGGCTCCAGTTGCTGGATGAGATCCAGCACCTCCTTGAGATCGCTCTCCTTGAGGCGGGTCTTGCGAGCCAGGGTGCGGTAGTCGCGATTGCCGAGCAGGTCCATGTGTTCGCGGATCACCTCTCTGGCTTCGTCGAGCCAGGGCAGGTCCGGCGAATACTGGCCGAGCTGGATCAGCAGACACTCTTGCACCGAACGGGCGGCGATGCCGACCGGATCGAAATGCTGCACCCGCTTGAGCACGGCTTCGATCTCATCCAGTTCGACTTCTACCTCCTCGCTGCTGACTGCAGCCTGAATATCCTCGAGGGTGGCAGTCAGATACCCGGATTCGTCGATGGCATCGATGATGGCAAGGGCGATGGCAGCATCCACATCACTGAACGGGGTGAGCCGCATCTGCCACAGCAGGTAGTCCTGCAGGTTCTCGGTGGTCTCCCCCTGATAGACGCTGTCTTCCCCGTCATGGATGGGGCCTGCGCTCTGGGCCGTACCGGCCGAGTAGACCTCGTCCCAGGTGGTGTCCACCGGCAGTTCATCCGGCATGCTCTCCTGGGCCATGGCATCGCTGGAGTCGAGTTGACTGGCGTCCTGTGTCTCTGTCTGACTGGTTTCCTGCGCCTCGTTCTCCTCTTGCTCCAGCAAGGGGTTGTTGTCGAGCGCTTGCTGAATTTCCTGCTGGAGTTCCAGGGTGGAGAGCTGGAGCAGACGAATCGCTTGTTGTAATTGTGGCGTCATGGTCAGGGACTGACCGAGACGCAACTGTAATGTCGGCTTCATCTACGTCGGGATATCCTTATGTTCAGCGAGGCAGTCACCTAACAAAAATGAGGGGTGCCCCCTTACTATAGACTGAATTGATCGCCCAAATAGACGCGCTTGACCTGCTCATCGGCGAGGATATCGGCCGGCGCGCCCTCGGCAATCATCTTGCCGTGGCTGACGATGTAGGCCTTCTCGCACACATCCAGCGTCTCTCTGACGTTGTGGTCCGTTATCAGCACACCCAACCCGCGTTCTTTCAGATGCTGGATGATCTTTTTGATATCGATGACTGAAATAGGATCAACACCTGCGAAGGGCTCATCGAGCAGAATGAATCTCGGCTCTGCCGCCAGCGCCCGGGCGATTTCCACCCGGCGCTGCTCCCCACCCGAGAGGCTCTGGCCCAGGCTGTCACGGATATGGGTGATATTGAACTCTTCCAGCAACTGTTCGACCTTATCCTCCCGCTCTTCGCGGCTCAACCCCTTGCGGGTCTGCATGACCCCCATCAAGTTGTCGAACACCGACAGGCGCCGGAAGATGGAGGCCTCCTGGGGCAGATAGCCGATGCCATTGCGGGCACGGATATGCATGGGCTGCAGGCTGATGTCCTGCTCGTCGATGGTGATGAGGCCGGCATCCCGCTGCACCAGGCCCACGATCATGTAGAAGGAGGTCGTCTTACCCGCGCCGTTCGGGCCGAGCAGGCCCACGATCTGGCCCGTTCCCACCTCCAGGCTCACATCGCTGACCACCATGCGGCGCTTGTAGCTCTTTTGCAGACCCGTTGCTTTTAACACTGCCATGGCTGTTGTTTCCTACTTCTTCTGATCGGCGGGTTTGTCAAAGTTCTCCACCTGATCCGGCAGGAACACCGTCTTGACGCGCTGGGTGGGCCCCTTGCTCTCGGCAATCATCTTCTGCTTGACGATGTCGTAGCGAATGAGATCGCCGGTCACCTGGCTGTCTTCCTGCTTGAGCTGGCCATTGCCGGTGATGGTTACCAGTCGGTTCTTAAGCTCGTAGCGGATGCTGTTGCCATGGGCATTGACCGGTTTGCCGTTGTCCAGCACCTGGAAGAAGGTGGCTGGGTTGCCATACGCGGTCATGACCTCGGCGCCCTTGTCGCCGGAGCGGATCACCACCACCTTGTCGGCCTTAATCTTGATGGTGCCCTGGGTGATGATGACATCCTCGCTGAAGGTGATGCGGTTGTCCTGCATCTCCGCCACCTGCTTGACCGCATCCACATAGACCTTCTCGGCAAAGTCGGACTCTTTGGCATTCAGGGAACCGCACAGCAACAGGGCCGTGAGGGCCAGATTAACGTTTTTCATTGAAATAAGTGGCATGGCCTTTATCCAGTAACTCGAAATATTTACGTTCCAGGTGACCCTTGAGGCCAACGCCCTCGGTCTGGAACTCCTGGCCCACAATGCTGATGTGCTGGTTGCTTCTCATCCCCTGCGTCACCAGATCCAGCTCCAGATAGGAGGTATCCAGCGTGGAGATGAAGGAAGCGGGCAGCAGACCGTCCAGATGCACCTTGTCACGGAGGATCACATTGTCATCGGTGTTGAGCACCCCGGTTTCGGCCGTCAGCTTCCATTCGGCCGCGCCCTTGTCATCGAACATGTAGACCACCGGCCTGGTGAAAGTGGCCTGCTCGAGTACCTGGTAGTACTCCGCATATTCGGATTCCAGCCGCTCGGTGCGCTTGCCCTGCTCGTTGAAGCGGGTCGTCACCAACTCTCTGGCGGTGAAGTCCGGTTGAAAATTTTCCGTCTTGGTGGTCGGCTCGGGGACCAGCTCGATCTCCCCCAGCTGCCAGGCCGCCAGCGCAGCCAGAAACAGCAGGCCGAACAGCACAGTCTGCTTGTTCATCGCGACGCCTCGGGTTGATAGTCAGCCAATCCCTGGGCCTGCAAGATCAGGTCGCACACCTCGCGCACGGCCCCGACGCCACCGCCAAGCCGCGTCACCAGGTCCGCCTTCGCCAGCACAAGCGGATGGGCGTCGGCAACGGCGATACCCAGGCCGCAAGCCTGCATCACCGGCAGATCGATGGTGTCATCTCCCATATAGGCGGCTTGCGATGCATCCAGCCCGAGCTTGGTCAACAAGGCCTCGAAGTGGGGCAGCTTTTTGTCTGCACCCTGCACCAGGTGCTGGACTCCCAGACTCTTCATGCGATCGCTGACAATGCGGGAGTTTCGCCCCGTGATGATGGCAATCTCGATGCCCGCATTGAGCAGGGCACGCATGCCGGCACCGTCACGGGTGCAGAAAGTCTTCAGCTCTTCGCCGTTATTACCCATATAGATGAAGCCGTTGGAGAGCACCCCATCCACATCGCACACCAGCAGGCGGATCTGCGCCGCCTTCTCGTACTGGCTGCGCGTCACCGGACCATAGAGGGTCGGTACGTCTTGCATCAAATTACTCCGGCTTTCAGCAGGTCATGCATGTTGAAGGCACCCAGCGGGTGTCTCTCCCCATCCACGACCAACAACCCGTTGATTTTCCTGGTTTCCATCAGCTTGACGGCCTCGGCCGCCATCATCTCAGGCCCTACGGTAACACAGTTCACCGTCATGACGCGGCTGATGGGGGTGTGATGGATGTCCACCTGCAGGTCCAGAATGCGGCGCAGGTCACCATCGGTGAACAGACCGGCAAGCAGCCCTTGATCGTCCACCACCGCCGTCATGCCGAGCCCCTTGCGGCTCACTTCCAGCAGCGCCTGGCTGATGGTGGCATCTATCCCCACCTTGGGCAACAGCTCGCCGCTGTGCATCAGATCGCCCACTCGCAACAGCAACCGCTTGCCGAGGGACCCGCCCGGATGCGACAGCGCAAAGTCATCGGCGGTGAAGCCACGGGCCTCCAGTAGGGCCACGGCCAGCGCGTCCCCCATCACCAGGGTGGCGGTAGTGCTGGATGTCGGGGCCAGACCGAGGGGGCAGGCCTCTTTCTCCACCTTGATGCACAGGTGCACGTTGGCCTCTTTCGCCATGGTGGAAGCCGGATTGCCTGTCATGCAGATGAGTGGAATGCCGCGGCGCTTGAGCACCGGCAGCAGGGCCAGGATCTCGTCGCTCTCGCCGGAGTTGGAAATGGCGATGATGAGATCCCCGGCTGAGATCATGCCGAGATCCCCGTGGCTCGCCTCGCCCGGGTGCAGGAAGAAGGCGGGCGTTCCCGTGCTGGCCAGGGTCGCGGCAATCTTGTTGCCGATATGACCCGACTTGCCCATGCCGGTCACCACTATCTTGCCGCCACAGCGCAGCACCATCTCGCAGGCGCGCTCGAACGCCTCGTCAAGGTACTGGTAGAGTCCATCAATGGCTTGTTTTTCTATGTCCAGCACCGCTCGGGCGCTGCGACGGAAATCGAACAATTCAGACACTTTTTCAGGCTTTACAGACATAAAGGCACAGCTCCGGGCCGAAATTTGCTGCGGGATTATAAAAAAGTCTGCCGAGATAAGCGAATCGGATGCGGAATGGGCGGTCATTGACGCAGGTTGTTACATAAAACTGTCGCGTACTTGGGGGGGAAACCCGCTCAATAGTTGTTCCTCGCTGTTGCTTAGACCTAGACTAGCCCATAAAATTCGCTCTTCATTTATACCGGATGGACAATTGTTTGAACGATGACCTGATCACCATCTCCGACCTGACCTTCAGTCACGGGGATCGGCTGCTGTACGACAGGATCAACCTGACCATTCCCCGTGGCAAGGTCACCGCCGTCATGGGTCCGAGCGGGATCGGCAAGACCACCTTGCTGCGCCTGATCGGGGGCCAGCTCAAGCCTGAGTCCGGTCATATCCTGTTTGACGGGGAAGACATTCCCACTCTCTCCCGTTCGCGCCTGTATGAAGTGCGGAAACGGATGAGCATGCTGTTCCAGAGTGGCGCATTGTTCACCGGCATGACCGTCTTCGACAATGTGGCCTTTCCGCTGCGGGAGCACTCCGGCCTGCCGGAAGAGCTGATCCGCACCATCGTCATGATGAAACTGCAAGCTGTCGGTCTGCGCGGGGCGGCCAAGCTGATGCCGTCCGAGCTCTCCGGTGGCATGGCGCGTCGCGCGGCCCTGGCGAGATCCATCGCGCTGGATCCGGATCTCATCATGTATGACGAGCCCTTCGTGGGGCAGGACCCCATCACCATGGCGGTGCTGGTGAAGCTCATCAAGGAGCTCAACGATGCACTCGGCATCACCTCCGTCATCGTCACCCACGACGTGAAGGAAGTGCTGAGCATCGCCGACTACGCCTACATCATCGCCAACCGCAAGGTAGTGGCACACGGCACACCGGAGCAGCTGCGCGAGGAGCACAATCCCGAAGTCGAGCAGTTCCTCAAGGGATTGCCCGACGGTCCTGTTCCGTTTCATTTTCCGGCAGGCGACCTGCTACAGGATCTGTGATGTTGACAAGTCAGATAAGCAAGCTGGGCCGCAGCGGTGTGCGTTTCATCAACGCCGTCGGCCGGGCAACCATCATGCTGTTTCATGCACTGGCAGGACGGCCCCAGCCACGCAAGCACTTCCCGCTGCTGGTGCAGCAACTGTATGTGGTGGGAGTGCAATCCGTCGCCATCATACTGGTGTCCGGCCTCTTCATCGGCATGGTGCTCTCCCTGCAGGGTTACAACGTATTGAAGGATTTCGGCGCAGAGCAGAGCCTGGGGCCTCTGGTTTCCCTCTCCCTGCTCCGTGAGCTGGGTCCTGTGGTCACCGCCCTGCTGTTCGCCGGTCGTGCGGGCTCCGCCCTCACCGCCGAGATCGGCCTGATGAAGGCCACCGAGCAGCTCTCCAGCCTGGAGATGATGGCGGTCGATCCGCTGCGTCGGGTCGTGGCGCCCCGCTTCTGGGCCGGGGTCATCAGCATGCCGCTGCTGGCCTTCATGTTCAGCCTGATCGGCATCTTTGGCGGCAAGCTGGTTGGTGTCGACTGGCTGGGGGTGGACGAAGGCAGTTTCTGGTCCGCCATGCAGGCCTCCGTCGACTGGCAGGACGACATCATGCAGGGCGCTATCAAGAGCCTGATCTTCGCCCTGGTGGTGACCTGGATAGCGCTCTTCAACGGCTATGATGCCAAACCGACCTCGGCCGGGATCAGTCAGGCGACGACCCGTACCGTGGTTCACTCATCCCTGGCCGTGCTCGGTCTGGATTTTATACTCACCGCAGTCATGTTTGGATAAGGGAAAGATGAAGTTCAGCAAAGTAGAATTTCTGGTTGGCGCCTTCATGCTGGCTGGCATCGCGGCCATTCTGGCATTGGCACTGCAAGTGGCGGGATTGAGTTTCAAACCGGAAGGAGAAACCTATACCCTGCGCGCCCATTTCGATAATATCGGCGGCCTGAAAGTGCGCTCGCCGGTTAAGGTCGGCGGCGTCGTCGTCGGTCGTGTCAGCGACATCACCCTGGATCCCAAGAGCCAGGTCCCCATCGTTTCCCTGCAGATGCAGAAGAGTGCCGGCGAGTTTTCCGAGACCAGCACCCTCTCCATCCTGACTTCTGGCCTGCTCGGTGAGCAGTACATCGGTCTGGCACCGGGGTTCAGCGATGAGGAGATGGGCACCAGCATGCTCAAGGATGGCGACATGATCGAAGACACCAAGTCCGCCATCGTGCTGGAAGATCTGATTGGCAAGTTCCTCTACAGCCAGTCCTCCCCAGCCAACACACCCGCAACCAAGGAGTAACCATGTTCAAGAAGATCGCCCTGATGCTGGGTCTGATGACCAGCATGCTGTTCTCCCTCGTCGCCCGTGCGGATGTCAATACTTCGGACCCCTATGCCCTCGTGGATCAGGCCGCCCAGCAGACCTTTGCCCGCCTGAAGGCCGATCAGGCCCAGGTGAAGAGCAACCCCGATCACCTGCGCGTCATCATCCGCGAGGAGCTGCTGCCCTACGTGGACAACCGCTTCGCCGCCTACAAGGTGCTCGGCAACCAGATCAAACAGACAACCCCTGCCCAGCGTGACGCCTTTGTGGACGTCTTCACCGAGTACATGGTGAGCTCCTACGCGGACGCACTGGCACACTTTGACAAGCAGACCGTCAAGGTCCAGCCCGGCAAAGCCGCCGAGAGCAACATCACCGCCGTCAACGTCAGCGTGAAAGAGGCCGGCAAGCCGGACATCTTCCTCGAGTTCAAGCTGCGCAAGAACAACAAGACCGGCGAGTGGAAAGCCTTCGACATGGTTGCCGAAGGGATCAGCCTGCTCTCTGCCAAGCAGAACGAGCTGGGCGGCCTCATTCGCCAGAACGGCATCGATGCGGTGATCGCCCAGCTGCGTGAACACAACGCCAAGCCGCTGGTGATCAAGTCATGATCCTGAGCGGTGACTTGCTGGCCCCGCAGGTCAACGATCTGTGGCAACGCCGCGCCGACTGGTGGCAGGACGACCGGCTCGAACTCGGTGCCGTCACTACCCTGGATTCCGCCGGCCTTGCCCTGCTGGTCAAGTGGGCCAAGGCGGCACTGGCACGGGGTGCCACTCCGACACTGGTGGGTGCCTCCAACGATTTCCATACACTGGCCAACCTCTACGGGGTGGCCAGCCTCTTTCATTCAACCCCGCTCACAACTGAGGACTCATAATGCAAGTCTCTGAAATTGAAGCGATACTCCTCGAGGCTTTGCCATTGTCCGAAGTCCATGTCAAAGGGGACGGCAGTCACTACCAGGTGATCGCCGTCGGCGACATGTTTGACGGCATGAGCCGGGTCAAGAAACAACAGGCCATCTATGCCCCGCTGATGGACAAGATCGCCACCAACGAGATCCACGCTCTCTCCATCAAGGCCTATACCGACGCCGAGTGGAAACGCGAGCGTAAATTCCTGCTGCCCTCCTGATTTGGTAAAGAAGTAAACCATGGACAAATTCAAGATCACCGGCCCCTGCACCCTCTCCGGTGAAGTGACCATCTCTGGCGCCAAGAATGCCGCCCTGCCCATCCTGTTTGCCACCCTGCTGTGTGACGAAGAGGTTCAACTCTCCAACGTACCGCGCCTGAAAGACGTGGGTACCACCCTCAAGCTGCTGGAGATGCTGGGCGCCACCACCAAGGTCAACGGCAACGTGACCGTGCTGACCGGTGCGGTAAACAATCATGTCGCCCCCTACGAGCTGGTGAAGACCATGCGTGCTTCCATCCTGGCCCTGGGCCCGCTGGCAGCCCGCTTCGGTGCAGCAGACGTCTCCCTGCCCGGCGGCTGTGCCATCGGTGCCCGCCCGGTCAACCTGCATGTCCACGGCCTGGAGCTGATGGGCGCGAAGATCGTCATCGAAGAGGGCTACATCAAAGCCCGCGTCGACGGCCGCCTGAAAGGTGCCCACATCCTGATGGACATGGTTTCCGTGACCGGTACCGAGAACCTGATGATGGCCGCCACCCTGGCTGACGGTCGCACCGTGATCGAAAACGCCGCCCGTGAGCCGGAGGTGGTCGATCTGGCCAACTTCCTCAACGCGCTGGGCGCCAAGATCCAGGGCGCCGGCACCGATACCCTGACCATCGACGGCGTAGAACGTCTGCACGGTGGCAGCTACAGCGTGCAGCCCGATCGCATCGAGACCGGCACCTTCCTGGTGGGCGCCGCCGTGACCGGTGGCAAGATCACCTGCCGCAACACCGACCCCAGCCTGCTGGAAGCCGTACTGGTCAAACTGGAAGAGGCTGGCGCCCTGATTGAAAAGGGTAACGACTGGATCACCCTCGACATGACAGGTCGCACCCTGAAACCTGTCACCATCAAGACCGCCCCCTACCCGGCGTTCCCGACCGACATGCAGGCCCAGTTCACCGTGCTGAACGCGGTCGCCCAGGGCACCGGCATGGTCACCGAGACCATCTTCGAGAACCGCTTCATGCACGTGCCCGAGCTGGTACGGATGGGTGCCGACATCGAACTGCAGGGCAATGTGGCCATCTGCCGCGACACCCAGCAGCTCAAGGGTGCCCAGGTGATGGCGACCGATCTGCGCGCCTCCGCCAGCCTGGTGCTGGCCGGCTTCGTGGCCGAAGGGGCCACCATCGTCGATCGCATCTATCACATCGACCGTGGCTACGAAGACATCGAGCACAAGCTGCAAGGCCTGGGTGGTCGCATCGAGCGCATCAAGGAATAAGCTGGCTTCACCATGAGCCGACGATAAAAAAGGCCCCCTCGCCAGGCGAGGGGGCCTTTTTCATGACTCCGAATGGCGGCACCCCCTTCTCCCCTTGCGGGAGAAGGGGGCGGGGATGAGGAGGACAAGCAGACACCCTTTCCCCGAGGGAGAGGGTCAAGGGCTCAGGCGGTCAGCCGCTCCAGCTCGCCGATAAGCCAGATGGCCTCCTGGCGATGGGAGCCGCACACGTCCGCCATGGGGCGAAAGCCGCCGCACACCGCCGGGCGCTCCGGCTGGCCGAAGATCTTGCACCCCAGGTGCGCATCGAGCTGCACACAGGGCACACCGGCGGGCTTGCCGTCCGGCATGCCGGGAATGGCACTGCTGATGCTGGGGGCGATGCAGCAGGCACCGCATCCCTGACGACATTCCATGTGATGTTTCCTCTGTGGGGCACTGCAGTGTAGCAAGGAGTCCGGTTTCTCCTAAGCCTTATCCCTGCCCGGGCACCCTGACTCCCGCAGCAAAAAGCCCGGCAGTGCCGCAATGCTGTTCACTTAAGAGAATTTGAGTTCCAGTCCACGTAGTATCAGGACAAAAAATCGAGGGAGGCATG
>NZ_JAPCIQ010000010.1:0-82890 GCF_027707405.1 Aeromonas sp. QDB68
CCAGCGGGGCTGACGCCCCGGCGAAATTCCCCTCCCACCTACGTCGGAGGGAGTCCCCTTTCGCATTTAAGATGGGGATATGCGCTGGCAAGATCGCCGTGAGAGCAACAATGTGGAAGACCGACGCCAGCAAGGCGGCGGCAACGGGGGCGGCGGCCTGCCCATCGGTGGCAAGGGGCGCCTGATCCTGCTGGTGGTGGTCATGGTGGCGGGGTACTACGGCGTGGACCTCGGCCCCCTGCTGCAGGATCCGGCCCCGCAGAGCCAGCCCCAGCGTCAGAACTCGTCCCAGGCTGCCAACGATCCCCTCGCCCGCTTCACCTCGGTGATGCTCGCCTCCACGGAGGACGCCTGGGGCGAGATGTTCCAGCAAAGCGGCAACCACTATCAGGCCCCCAGACTGGTGCTCTATCGCGGTGCGACCCGCACCGGCTGCGGCCAGGGGCAGTCGGTGATGGGGCCCTTCTACTGTCCGGCCGACAGTACCGTCTACATCGATCTCTCCTTCTATCAGGACATGCGCGACAAGCTGGGGGCCGACGGCGACTTCGCCCAGGGCTATGTGATCGCCCATGAGGTGGGCCACCACGTGCAGAACCTGCTCGGTATCTCCACCAAGGTGCGCCAGCAGCAACAGGGGCTGAGCCAGGTCGCCCAGAACCGGTTGTCGGTCAAGCTCGAACTCCAGGCGGACTGCTTCGCCGGGGTCTGGGGCCACTACATGGAAAAAGAGCAGGTGCTGGAGCGCGGCGATCTGGAAGAGGCGCTCAACGCCGCCCAGGCCATCGGCGACGACAGGTTGCAGCAGCAGGGTCAGGGCCGGGTCGTTCCTGACAGCTTCACCCACGGCACCTCGGCCCAGCGCCTCACCTGGTTCAAACGCGGTTTTGACAGCGGCAAGCCCGCCAGTTGCGACACCTTCGCCGCCCGCTGAAGGGGGCAAACGCAAAGGGGCCGATTCCTCACGGAGCCGGCCCCTTTCCTTTCTCACCCGAGGGGGTCTTCCCTCATTCGGAATCCTCCGCCAGCAGATCGGTGAAGACGAAGCCGTCCCGCAGCACCGTTTCCCCCACCCGGATGGGCAGGGGATGCAGGAACATGGGGCCGTCCCAGGCCAGGGTGTGAAATTCCCCGTTCTCGCCGCAGGGATCCACCCCGGCGGGCAGGGCAGCCAGGAAGGCCGGACCGAATTCATGACCACCTAACCCGGCGTCCAGCTTGCCCGGATCCAGGGTGCAGACCCTGGCCTTGAGCCCGGCGTCGATCATCGCCTGCGCCAGCTCGGTCGTGTCGCTGCCCCAGAGCGGGAAGAGCGGCGTGATGCCGGTCCCCGCCAGTTGCCGCTCCCGATAGGCGCGCACATCCTCAAGAAAGAGATCCCCGAACGCCATGTGGTAAATGTCCTTGACCTGCACATCGGCGATGAAGCCCGTCATGATGCGCCCATACTCCTCGTTGCTGCAGGGCCAGGGCAGGTCGATGGTGGTCAGCGGCAAGCCCACGCACTCAGCCTGTGCCAACAGCAACTGCTTGCGCACCCCGTGCATGGCCACCCGCTCGAACGCCTGGTTGAGTGTGGTGAACAGCCCCACCACCTCGATGGCCGGATCCTGGCGCAGGCGATGCAAGGCCCAGGCGCTGTCTTTTCCGCTGCTCCAGGAGAGCAGTACCTTTTTCTTCGTCATGATCTCTCCAGCTTCTTGCCGCACCGTGCTGCAAGACAGTGTTGCGAATTGTGCGATTTACATTGCGGGACACAAAAGCATACCCTCGTGGGTGAGCGTATCCCCGCAGCACACCGGGGAGAATAACTAAAAAAACGATGGGAAACATAAGGATATGAGTAAAGTCAGCACATCGCACGACCACGGTCGCCCCCTCAATCGACAGGATTACAAGACCCTGAGCCTGGCGGCGCTGGGCGGCGCCCTCGAATTCTACGACTTCATCATCTTCGTCTTCTTCGCCGTGGTCATCGGCGAGCTCTTCTTCCCGGCCGACATTCCCGAGTGGCTGCGCCAGTTCCAGACCTTCGGCATCTTCGCCGCCGGCTACCTGGCCCGCCCCCTGGGGGGCATCATCATGGCCCACTTTGGCGATCTCATCGGCCGCAAGCGGATGTTCACCCTCAGCATCATCCTGATGGCCTTGCCGACCTTGCTGATCGGCCTGCTGCCCACCTACGCCGTGCTCGGCATCGCCGCCCCCCTGCTGTTGCTGCTGCTGCGGATCCTGCAAGGGGCCGCCATCGGCGGGGAAGTCCCCGGTGCCTGGGTCTTCGTGGCCGAACATGTGCCCGCCCGCCGGGTCGGTGTCGCCTGCGGCACCCTCACCGCGGGGTTGACGGCCGGCATCCTGCTCGGCTCCCTGGTGGCGACCGCCATCAACCGTGGCATGAGCCCGGGCGATGTGAGCGACTGGGGCTGGCGTCTGGCCTTCGTGCTCGGCGGCGTGTTCGGCATCGTCGCCATGTACCTGCGCCGCTGGCTGCACGAGACTCCGATCTTCGCCGAGATGCAGGCCAACAAGTCCCTGGCCGAGGAGCTGCCCCTCAAGACGGTGCTGCGTGAACACAAGGGCAGCGTCGTCGTCTCCATGCTGCTGACCTGGCTGCTCTCCGCCGGCATAGTAGTGGTGATCCTGATGACCCCGACCTATCTGCAGAAGGTCCACGGCATCAGCCCGGCCGATGCCCTGACCGCCAACTCCCTGGCCATCGTCGCCCTCACCCTGGGCTGCATCGTCTATGGTCGCCTGATCGATGCCATCGGCAGCGGTCCTACCTTCATCCTGGGCTCCCTGCTGCTGGCCGGCGCCACTTATACCTTCTACCACAGCCTGGCAGCCGGCACGGATCAGCTGGTGCCCCTCTACATGCTGGCGGGCTTTGCGGTGGGGATCGTCGGCGCCGTGCCCTACGTCATGGTCAATGCCTTCCCGCCGGTGGTGCGCTTCTCCGGGCTGTCGTTCTCCTACAACGTGGCCTACGCCATCTTCGGCGGTCTCACCCCCATGCTGGTCACCCTCTGGATGAAGGAGGACGTGCTGGCCCCCTCCCACTATGTGGTCAGCCTGGCCGCCCTCGGTTTCGTGCTCGGCATCTGGCTCTGGCTGCGCCAGCGCGGCCAACGCCAGGCCACCCCGCAGGCCGCCTGATCCTTCCCAAGCAAGCCCCGCACTGTCGGGGCTTGTTCTTTGCGGATATCATCGACCGGGTGGCGGTCCGCTGCGGACCTGCCAGCTCACCCCAATCCGTCCATCTGCCCGAGGTCCACTATGTTCTTCCAGGTCGTCTTTCTCGCCTTGCTGGCCCTGCTGCCCATGGTCAACCCGCCCACCACGGCCACCCTGCTGCTGGGATTGAGCAAGGGCATGTCCCGCGAGCACATTCGCCGCCAGATCAACATGGCCGCCCTCTATCTGTTCGCCACCCTGTGCGTCAGCTTCTTCATCGGATCCTCCATCCTGGATCTGTTCGGGATCTCCATTCCCGGCCTGCGCCTGGCCGGTGGCCTCATCATCGCCTTCATCGGCTTTCGCATGCTGTTCCCCTCGCCAAACCAGTCTGCCGGGGTCGAGGCCAACCAGAATATCGCCTTCGTGCCCCTGACCATGCCCAGCATGTGCGGACCCGGCACCATGGCGCTGGTGATCAGCGGCGCGGCCCAGATCGCCGAGCTGCCGGCCGAGGCCGATCGCGTCGTCATCTATGCCGCCATGGTCACCGCCTTCGCCCTGATGAGCCTGATCAGCTGGGGTGTGCTCAAGCTGGCAGATCCCGTGTGCAAGATCCTGGGAGCCACCGGCATCGACGCCATGACCCGCATCATGGGTTTCCTGCTGGTGTGCATGGGTATGCAGTTCTGCATCAACGGCGTCAAGGAGGTGGCGCAGGATCCCGTCTTCCATGGCCAGGTGATGGAACAACCCGCTGCCGCCTTGCCGACCCATGCCGGATCTACCGCCCTCGATCATCTCGCCGTGCCGCGCGAGCCCTGATTGAAAACGGTGTCATTTTTCGTGCAAATCCCTCCTGATCTTGCGCCTGATCATATTGCCTTCATCTTGATGGGGTAGTCTGGTTTTTGTACAGGCAGGGTTCAGAAGGTTGCCGCTAGCGTGGCATGTGCTGACCCCATCACTTGAGGAGATATGCAAATGGAAAAGATGCTGACCGAGATTGGAAGCTACAGCCTGTTTCATGAGTATCTGAACGTGGTCGGTGCCGCCAGCCCCGCGCTGACCCGGATCAAGACAGGATGGGAGTTCAAGCGAAAGGATCGCCTGCTCGCCCAGATAAGGGTGGATGACCACGGCCACGCCCGCTTCTTCATCGACGCCCGCGCCATTTCGGTCAACTGACCCGACCCCTTTCCCAGCCCCGGCGCCTGCCGGGGCTTTTTATTGCTTGCGCGTTCCAATAAAAACCCCGGCGCCGGGCCGGGGTTTACAAAGGTGTGTGACCTTACTGGGTGCCGCCCACGGTGAGCTGATCCAGCTTGAGGGTGGGCTGGCCGACGCCGACCGGCACGCTCTGCCCCTCCTTGCCGCAGACCCCGACTCCGCGATCCAGCGCGAGATCACGGCCCACCATGGAAACCTGGCTCATCGCCTCGGGGCCGTTGCCGATAAGGGTCGCTCCCTTGATGGGCGCGGTGATCCTGCCATCCTCGATGAGGTAGGCCTCGGAGGCGGAGAAGACGAACTTGCCGGAGGTGATGTCCACCTGACCGCCACCGAAGTTGGGGGCATAAATGCCCTTCTTCACCGAGGCGATGATCTCCGCCGGATCGTACTGACCCGCCAGCATGTAGGTGTTGGTCATGCGCGGCATCGGCAGGGCGGCGTAGGATTCGCGGCGGCCGTTGCCGGTGAGCGGCACCCCCATCAGGCGGGCGTTCTGCTTGTCCTGCAGGTAACCCTTGAGAATGCCGTTCTCGATCAGCACGTTGTAGCCCCCCGGCGTCCCCTCGTCGTCGATGGAGACGGAGCCGCGCCGACCCGGCAGGGTGCCGTCATCGACGATGGTGCAGTGTTTGGAAGCCACCTGCTCGCCGATGCGCCCGGCAAAGGCGGAGGAGCCCTTGCGGTTGAAGTCCCCCTCCAGACCGTGACCCACCGCCTCGTGCAGCAGCACGCCGGGCCAGCCGGCACCGAGCACCACCGGCATGGTGCCGGCCGGGGCGTCGATGGCCTCCAGGTTGACCAGGGCCTGGCGCACCGCTTCACGCACATAGCCAAACGCCCGGCTCTCGAGCCCGTCCAGCTCGAGGAAATGGTCGTAACCGAAGCGGCCACCGCCACCGGCGCTGCCGCGTTCACGGCGATCCCCCTTCTCGGCGATGACGGTCACCGAGAGGCGCACCAGCGGACGCACGTCGGCGGCCAGGGTGCCATCGGTGGCGGCCACCAGGATCTCTTCATAGACCCCGCTGATGGAGGCCATCACCTGATTGATGGCGGGATCCAGACTTCTGGCGAACTTGTCCATCTGCTCCAGCAGGGCAATTTTCTGCTGCTTGTCGAGGGTCTGCAGGGGATCCAGCGCCGGGTAGAGCAGGTTTGCTTCGGTGCGAGCCCATGCTTTTACCTTGCCGTGAGCACCGGCGGCGGCGATGCCGCGAGCGGCAGTCACCGACTGTTGCAGCGCCAGCAGGCTCAGCTCGTCCGAGTAGGCGAAACCGGTCTTCTCGCCGCTGACGGCGCGCACCCCCACCCCCTGATCGATGTTGTAGCTGCCATCCTTGACGATGCCGTCCTCCAGCATCCAGGACTCGTGCCAGCTGCGCTGGAAATAGAGGTCGCCGAACTCCACCTGATGGCTCATCAGGCTGCCGAGCAGCTGTTGCAGCCGCCCTTCGTCGAGATCGTTCGGGGCCAACAGGGAGGCACTAACCTGGCTCAATAGACTCAAATCTTTCTCTCCACTCTCATGCGAGATGTCGTAACGGTTAAATCCACGGCCGCGGGCTCACAGCAGGCGGGCGTGTTGCAGCACCGGCATGGTGCGTTTCAATTCATCGATCAGGGCCCCATCCAGCGGCGCCAGCACAGTGCCCTGCCCCGACGCCCGACAGGCCAGCACCCGGCCCCAGGGGTCGATCACCATGCTGTGGCCCCAGGTCTGGCGCCCCGTCTCGTGGGTGCCCCCCTGGTTGGCGGCCACCACGTAGCACTGGTTCTCGATGGCACGGGCCCGCAACAGGGGCTCCCAGTGCGCCTCGCCGGTGACGGCGGTAAAGGCGGCAGGCACCAGCAGCACCCGGGCACCGGCCCGGGCCAACTGGCGGTAAAGCTCGGGAAAGCGCAGATCATAACAGATAGAGAGGCCGAGGGGACCAAAGGGGGAGTCCACCAGCACAGGCTGATCACCCGGGCTGAAGGTCTCCGACTCCCGGTAGCGGCCGTGATTGTCCGCCACGTCCACGTCGAACAGGTGGATCTTGTGGTAATGCCCCTTGAGCTCGCCGTCGGGATCGAACACCAGGGTACTGGTGTGGATGTGGTCGGCACCGGCGATGGCGGTGGGCATGGCCCCGGCCACCAGCCAGATGCCGTGGGATTTGGCCCAATCAGAGAGTTGCTGCTGGATTGGGCCATTTCCCAATGGCTCTGCCCCGTCCAGATACCCCTGCCGCTCGCCAAAGAGGGCGAAGTTTTCCGGCAGCAGCACCAGCAAGGGGCGCTCCCCGGGCAGACTCGCCAGCTCGGCGGCGATCCGCTCCCGGTTATCCTGCCAGGTACGACCCGAAATCAACTGCATGGCGGCTAGCCACATGACGCGCTCCTTCTGTTGGGCGAGCCGGTGACACAAGGCCTTCTCGGCTCGCAGGGCAATATCTGCACTATGAGGGGTTTGGCGGCCGGGGGAAAGTCCCCCAGCCCGGCGCTGGCCCTCAGCGCTGACCCGAGCCCTGATGCTTGGGATTGAGCAGGAAGGGGGTGACCTCCTTGGCGGGCAGGCCGGGCGCCACCGCATCCACCGCCTCCTTCTGCTGCTGGTTGAGCTTGATGCGGGCGCGATCCCGCCCCGCCTCCACCAGCCTGGGGGCGTCCAGCGGGCCGGAGACCCGAAAATCGATGCGGGTCACCACGTCCACCACGGGCTCCAGCAGCTTGGAGAGGGCCAGCACATAGAGCCCGGTGATGGGAGTCAGGGAGAAGGCCGCCACCACGGGCAGGGTGCCCCCCAGGTTCGGGGAGAAACTCAGATCAAAGTCGAGCCGCCAGCGCACCAGATCCGCGATGCCCTTGCCCCGCAGGTTGCCCGCCGCCCCCTTCATGTAGAAGTCGTTGTTCTCCACCACCCCCTGATTGACCTTGGCGGAGGCGGACATGGACTCGAAATAGAAGCCCTTGTCGAATACATCGCGAAAATCGAGGCGCAGCTTGCGCATCAGGGAGTCGAGGCTCAGCAGGGAGAGCAGCCGGGCCCCCTTGTCGTTGACCTCCCGCAGGGTGCCTCCCTCCAGCTGGTAGTCGATGCTGCCCGCCAGAGTCGGCAGGCTCAGGCGGTAGGGCACGTCACGCCAGTTCAGATCCAGCGCCAGCTTGCCCGGGGCATCCCCGATGGGCGAGGTGTAGCCGAGCCGCTTGAGCAGCAGCTCGCTGTTGCGGGTCTCGAGGTTCACCCTGGCACGGGTCTGCATCTGGCTGCCACGGGCCAGCCACTCGGCGCTGCCGCGCAGGGTGCTGCCCGCCAGGCGCATCTCCAGCCCCTTGAGATCCAGCCGGTTGGCCCCGGGCAGCAGCTCCCCCTTCACCTCACCCAGGGGCAGCTCGCCGAAGCGGCAATCCACGCAGCTGAAGGTGAGCCAGGGAATGGCGTCCATGATGGCCCGGTCCTGGCGCTCATCGGGATCCGGGCTGAGATCGGTCCCCTTGCCGGACCAGTAGATGCGGGCAAACTTGGCATCGATGGGGCGCCCATCGGCCACCGGCACCCGCACCACCCCCATCACGTCGGGGCTGTCGATCATCACCTCGGTGGCCTGGTTCACCGGCCCCAGGGTGAAGTGCACCGCCTTGAGGCTGGCGCTGCCGATGTCGGCACGGGCCAGTTGGCCATCTACCCACCACTCCTGGGGCAAGAAAGCGGGACCCACCACCGCATTGTCACTCGGCGCCGTGCCAGCAGGCAGCCACTGCTTGAGACGGGCCAGCCAGCCGGCCACGTCCACCTGCTGCTGATTGATGGCGAGCAGCATGGGCTTGTCCTGCATCACCCGCGCCCCGGGCTGGCCGATGTTGACCCGCACCCGGCCGAGGTAGGGCACGCCGTCGCCGTACACCAGGCGGCTCTGCATGTCGATGTCCGCCCCCAGCACGGCGCGGATATCGGCGCTGCCATCCCGCCCACGGGCCGTCACCTTGAGGGGCAGCCGGGTACCCGCCGCCTTGGTCAGGGGCACGGGCAGATCCAGCCCCATGCCCTGCAGGTTGGAGTCCAGCGCCAGCTGGAAGCTGAACGCCTTGTTCTCGGGCAGGGTCAGCCCCAGGGTACCCGACCAGTTGCTGCGCCCCTGGAGCATCTCGAGGGCCGGTATATCCCGGCGCTGGCGGCGGCTGTCCCACTGCCCCTGGAACTTGAGGTCGGCCTGATAGCCGTGGGGCAGTTGCCGCCCCTGATAATCCAGGGTCAGCGGCTGGTTCCACAGGCTGGCCTTGAGGTTGTGAATGCGCGTCTGCTCGTTGTCATACTCGAGCGTCCCTGCGACCCCGTCGAGTGGCAGGTCCAGGGAGGCGATCCTCACCTTGTTGTCCTTGAAGCTGGCTTCCCCGCTGGCCTTGACCTCCCCCTCGCCATCCAGCGGTATGTCAAGCTTCACCGTGCCCTTCATGGGGCCGCGGATCTCCACCTCCCGCAGCGCCTGACCGACGGATCCCCCCAGCGGCGAGTCCTGCAAATAGTCGCTGATGGCCTTGCCCTCGCCCTCAACCCTGGCATCCACGTAGAGGTGAGCCCCCGGATAGAGGTCCGGGATCCAGGCGTGCACCGAGTCGGAGCTGGCCTTGCCGAGCTGGGTGGCGCGGCTGTTCATGTCGAGGCTGGCGTTCTGGAACAGCAGATCGATCTGCAGGTCGGTCAGCGGCTGCCAGCCCGGGAAAAACTCGTAGGTGGCCTGTTGCAGCGGCACCGCCACCTGGAAGACGCCCTTGCCGTTGTCGTAGGGGAAGTCACGGAATTCGCCGTACCAGAGCAGGTCGGCCCCCTTGGCCTTGCCCCCCTTGATGGCGCCGCTCAGGTAGCTCACCAGCCCCTCATCCATCACCGCCAGGGGGTAGTAGCGATCCGCATGGGCCGCGTTCTTGACGTCGATCCGCCCGGTCAGGGCGAGGAAGGGGTGCTCGAACAGCTCGAGGCGAAACCGGCTGGCGAGGCGCAGATCCGGGTTCTCCAGGGCAATGTCCTGACCATAGAGCACCCAGCCTTGCGGCGCCCGCCACCAGTCGAGGGCCGCACTCAGGCTGTCCACCGGGATGGGTTCCTTGAAGTGGCGGGCCGGATCCACCTTGCCTTTGCCCAGGGTCAGGCGGGCGCGTCCCCCGTTCGGGGTCAGCCAGAAGTCGCCGTCCAGCTTTTGCAGACCGGGCACATCGTGCCAGGCCCGGGTCCCGAAGCCGCGCAGTTGCCCCTGCAAAGAGAGCCCCTGCCAGTCCCCGTCGGCCTGCAGGACCAGCTCCTGCAACTGGCCCCTTGGCCGGGTGCGCTTGAGGGTCTCGGTCAGCTCGGGATAGAGGCCGGAGACCAGCTGGCTCAGGTTGGCAATCTGGTCGAGATCGATGGCGGGCACATAGCCCTGGATGCGCGAGCCGATGCGCTCGAGCTGCAGGCGGCTGTGCAGCCAGGTGGCGCCATCGAGCTTGAAGATGACGTCGTGGCTGGCGAGTTGCCACGCCTCGCCGTCCCGACGCAGCTGGATCTTGCCCCCCTGCAGGTCGAGGCGGTGCGGCTCTCCCTTGATCTCGTCTTTCCAGATCAGGTGGTTGTTGCCAAAGGCCAGCAGGGAGTTGCCGAGCCTGCCCTTCTCGAACTCGCTCCAGAGCTGGAAGTCGAGCTGGCCGCTCACCGGCGGCGCGCCGGCGTGGATCCGGGCCAGCATGGGGCTGATGTCCAGCTCGCTGGCCCCCAGATAGAGCTGGCCCTTGAGGCGGTCGAGCCGCACCTCGGGGGCATCCACATCGATGATGAGGTCCAGGGTGCTCTCTCCCACCCCGTTGATGAGATAGGCCTTGCCGACCCCCTGATGCCGCTTGCCGCGGTTCTGCCAGCGCAACTGGGCGATGTCGAGGGCGCGCACCTCCCCCAGTGCCGTGGTGAGGCTCAGGCGTGTGTCGTGAATGTCGAAGGTGGAGAGCTGGGTCAGCAGGAAGTGCAGCAGGGCTTCCTGCTGGTTCGCGCTCTTCCCGCTGACGGGGGTGGCGGGCTGGGTCATGTCCAGCGCGATGTTGCCGTCGCTCAGGATCAACTGGCCAAACACCGGTCTGAGTTCGTTGAGGGAGCGCCAGAAGTCGAGGTGGGCCCACACCTTGCCAAGGCGCAGGGAGAAACGCCCCGAATCGGGGGCGATGGCCAGTCCTTCCAGCCCGATGGCCGGGCCGCGGGGAGTCCACTCCAGCCCGACGTGATCCACGCTCACCTCGAGCTGACTCTCTCCGAGCAGGGTCCCTATCACGGCCGCCCGGTGCTGGTTGAGCAAAGGGCCGCCCAGTCGTACCACGCTGACCAGAACGGCCAGCAGCACGAAGAAGACTCCGAGGGCCAACCAGCCCCGACTCAGCCAGCGATAGACCAATTACATCATCACCACATCGAACTGTTCCTGCCCACAGAGCGGCTCGGAGACCACCCTGACCTGCTTGCCGATGAAGACTTCCAGCTCCGCCAGACTGTGGGACTCCTCCCCCCGCAGGTAATCGGCCACCGAGGGGGCCGCATAGACGGTGAACTGATCCGCGTCGTAGGCGCGGTTGACCCGGATGATCTCCCGAAGGATCTCGAAGCAGACCGACTCCACCGTCTTGACCCGGCCGCGCCCCTTGCACTCGGGGCACTCGGCGCAGAGCACGTGCTCCAGGCTCTCCCGGGTGCGCTTGCGGGTCATCTCCACCAGCCCGAGCTGGGAGAAACCGTTGACGTTGGTCTTGGCCCTGTCTTTGGCCAGCGCCAGCTCCAGGCTGTGCAGCACCCGGCGACGGTGATCCTCGGACTGCATGTCGATGAAGTCGATGATGATGATGCCACCGAGGTTGCGCAGGCGCAGGTGACGGGCGATGGCGGCGGTGGCCTCGACGTTGGTGTTGAAGATGGTCTCTTCCAGATTGCGATGGCCGACGAAGGCCCCGGTGTTGATGTCCACCGTGGTCATGGCTTCGGTCTGGTCGATGATGAGGTAGCCGCCGGATTTCAGCTCCACCTTGCGCTCCAGGGCCCGCTGGATCTCGTTCTCCACGTCGTAGAGATCGAAGATCGGCGACTCGCCGGTGTAGTACTCCAGCTTGTTGGCAAGCTCGGGCACGTACTCCTCGGTGAAGCGCTTGAGCTGATCGAAGCTCTGGCGCGAGTCGACCCGGATCTTGTCGAGCTCGGCACCGACGAAGTCACGCACCACCCTGAACGCCAGGCTGGGATCCTCATAGAGGATCTTGCAGGGGGGATACTTCTGCTTGCGCTCGAGGATCTTGCGCCACAGGCGCTTCAAGAAGGCGGCGTCCTGTTCCAGCTCCTGCTCCCCCACCCCTTCGGCGGCGGTGCGGATGATGTAGCCGCCCAGTTCGTCCACATAGCCGGCCACGGTGCGCTTGAGGCGCTCGCGCTCCGCCTCGGATTCGATGCGCTGGGAGACCCCCACGTGGGCACTGCCCGGCATGAAGACCAGATAACGGGATGGCAGGGTGATGTCGGTGGTGAGGCGGGCCCCCTTGGTACCGAGCGGGTCTTTGACCACCTGTACCATGATGTCCTGCCCCTGGCGCACCAGTTCGGCGATGTTGCCGGCCTGGAACTGCTCCTTCTCCTTGATCGCCACGCACTCGGTATGGGGGACGATGTCGGAGGCGTGCAGGAAGGCGGCCTTGTCCATGCCGATGTCGACGAAGGCGGCCTGCATGCCGGGCAGCACGCGGCTGATCTTGCCCTTGTAGATATTGCCCACGATGCCGCGCTTGGCCTGACGCTCCACATGCACTTCCTGCAGCAGACCGTTCTCGACCAGGGCGACCCGGGTTTCGGAGGGGGTGACGTTTACCAGCAGTTCTACCGACATAAGTTACCTTGCCTTTCTAGTTTTGAATTCTGGCACGACGAACAACGGGTAACTCAGCAGCGCACTGCTGACGAGAGGATTACCGGGTCTGCTCGAGGTGCTGCTTGATCAACAGGTCCGTCTCCAGCAGGGGCAGGCCGACCACGGCACTGTAGCTCCCCTCGAGGCGACTGACGAATTTGCCGGCAATGCCCTGGATGGCATAGGCGCCCGCCTTGTCGCACGGCTCGCCGGTGCGCCAGTAGGCTTCGATCTCGGCCTCGTCCAGCTTGCGAAACGCCACGTTGGTGGTGACCAGTCGCACATCGCACCGCTCCGGGGTGGCCAGGGCCACCGCCGTCATCACCTGGTGTACCCGCCCGGAGAGGGCTTCCAGCATGTCCTTGGCGTCCAGCAGGTCGGAGGGTTTCTCCAGCACCCGCTCCCCCAGCACCACTATGGTGTCGGCCCCCAGCACAGGCAGCGCCGTCGGCGCCGCGGCCACACCGGCCATCGCCTTGTCGCGGGCCAGCCGGCAGACGTAATCCTGGGGCTTCTCACCGTCGTTGCGCAGCTCCGGCACATCCAGCTTGAGGACCTCGAAACGGTAGCCCAGGCGGGTCAGAAGATCGTGCCGGCGGGGGGAGCCCGAGGCGAGATAGAGTTGCAGTTCGTTGTGCTTGTTCATACTTCACTCAATGAGACGATGCGCAGTTACAATGCGTTGTTTTTATTCACATTCACTTGATATTGAAGCGACGCCGCACCTTGCGCAAGACCATAAAAATCCAGGGCCATATTAACATCGTCGTCAACGTCGACCAAAAGTAGGCGAAGTTGAGGCTGGCCCGGCTGAACAGATGCTCCGCCCAGAACACGGTGATCTTCCCCACCAGGGAGAGCAGACCGATGATCAGCGCCTGCTGCCAGAGGGAGAAGTTGCGGATCTTCTGGAACTGGAAGGCCGCCAGGTAGGTGGTGATGGCCATGGCCATGGCCCGCACGCCGAGGGTGCTGCCGAGCAGCACGTCCAGCAGCAGGCCCGCCACCCAGGCGGTGCCGACGTTGGTCCGGTGCGGCAGCGCCAGCGCCCAGTAGATGAGCACCATGGCAAGCCAGTCCGGACGGAAGGGTTCGAATTGAAAGGGAAGCGGCAGGATGGAGAGGCACAGGGCCAGCAGGATCGAACACCAGATCCAGATCCTGCCGCTGGCGGGTTGCAGCATCAGCGCGTCGCCCCCGCCGCCGAGGTTGCCGTGGCCGCCGAGGCGCTCGCCGCAGGCTCAAGGGCATCCTTGTCGTGTACTTCCGGTTTCTTGTCGGTCCACAGCAGCAGCAGGTAGCGCAGACGGTCCAGCGCCACCAGCGGCTTGGCCTCGATCTGGGCGAAGGGCTTGCCCTCCACGTAGTCGGAGCGGGTCACGGTCGCCACCGGATAACCTTCCGGGAAGCGGCCGCCCAGGCCCGAGGTGACCAGCAGATCGCCGACCTGGACGTCGGTGTTGCGGGGCAGGTTGCGCAGCTCCAGCTTGTCCAGCTCGCCGCTGCCGGAGGCGATGGCGCGCAAGTCGTTGCGCAGCACCCGCACCGGGATGCCGTGGCTGGAGTCGGTGATGAGCAGCACGCGACTAGTGGTGGAGCCCACGTGGAGCACCTGACCGACCACTCCCTGATCGTTGATCACCGGCTGGCCGTTGTAGACGCCATCCAACGCCCCCTTGTTGATCAGCACCTGATGACTGAAGGGGTCGGAATCCACCGACAGCAGCTCGGCCACCATCTTGCGGGACTCCTTGTGTACCGGCGACCCCAGCAGCTCGCGCAGACGCTGGTTCTCGTGCTCCAGCTGATCCATCTTGAGCAGGCGCGAGCGCAGGGTGAACAGTTGCTGCTCCTGCTGCTTGGTCTGCTCGATGAGATCGGCGCGGGTCTGCACCTGGGTCGACATGGTGTCGAGCAGGGTGCCGGGGGCGTTGGCGATGTATTGCAGCGGGCTCACCAGGGAGCTCAGATAAACGCGGACATGGCTGAACACACCGAAGCGAGAATCCGCGACGATGGCAGCGACGGAGATGATGACGGCGAGAAACAACCGTAACTGAAGCGAAGGGCCTCTACCGAAGATGGGTTTCATGAGTCGTCAAAAAAGAGCCGGCGCTCGGCCGGCTTTGGGTCTTATTCGTAGTGGAACAGATCGCCACCGTGCATATCGATCAGTTCCAGCGCCTTGCCACCGCCACGGGCGACACAAGTGAGGGGATCTTCAGCCACGACGACCGGGATGCCGGTCTCTTCCATCAGCAGACGGTCGATGTCCTTGAGCAGGGCACCACCACCGGTCAGCACCATGCCGCGCTCGGAGATGTCGGACGCCAGCTCGGGCGGGGATTGCTCCAGGGCCACCATGACGGCGGAGACGATGCCGGAGAGCGGCTCTTGCAGCGCTTCCAGGATCTCGTTGGAGTTCAGGGTGAAGCTGCGGGGCACACCCTCGGCCAGGTTGCGACCGCGCACTTCGATCTCGCGCACCTCTTCGCCCGGGTAGGCGGAGCCGATCTCGTGCTTGATGCGCTCGGCGGTGGCTTCCCCGATCAGGCTGCCGTAGTTGCGACGCACGTAGCTGATGATGGCTTCGTCGAACTTGTCGCCACCGATGCGCACGGACTGGGAGTAGACCACGCCGTTCAGGGAGATGATGGCCACTTCGGTGGTACCGCCACCGATGTCCACCACCATGGAACCGGTCGCTTCGGAGACCGGCAAGCCGGCACCGATGGCGGCAGCCATGGGTTCATCGATCAGGTAAACCTCGCGGGCGCCGGCGCCCAGAGCGGATTCCTTGATGGCGCGACGTTCCACCTGGGTGGAGCCGCAGGGTACGCACACCAGCACGCGCGGGCTGGGGCGGAAATAGTTGTTGTCGTGAACCTGTTTGATGAAGTGCTGCAGCATCTTCTCGGTCACGTAGAAATCGGCGATCACGCCGTCTTTCATCGGGCGAATGGCGGAGATGTTACCCGGGGTACGACCCAGCATCTGCTTGGCGGCATGACCGACAGCAGCGACCGATTTGGCGTTCCCGCGCTCTTGGCGAATGGCGACAACTGAGGGTTCGTTAAGGACGATCCCTTGATCTTTTACATAGATCAGGGTGTTGGCAGTTCCCAAGTCGATCGACAGATCGTTGGAAAAGACGCCTCTGAGCTTTTTGAACATGGCTACGGGAAATCCTAAGAATTTGGAGGTGCAGAAAACCGGCTAACTTTACCAATGCCCACCCCAATGGGCAAGCGCTCAAACTGTCGCCAATCAATCAGGCGCGACAAAAATGCGAGTCATCACTCACCCGCTCAGGCCGACAAACACTACGAAACAAGGAGATAAGACGCCACTGTACAGCAATGCGTCTATCTCCCCGTGTCAGCCCGGGTGTCAGGGCATCACTTCGCGGCGATAAATAATGCGATCGTTACCTCGAGTGGAGCCGAAAATGGCCTCCCCCGCCTGAGTAAGTGGATCCGACAGCCAGAGTGGCCGTGACGGCTGTTTCGACAATTCCACCTTGTAGGGGATGCCAACAACTTTATTTGGTACTGGTACTAGCGCAGAGAAATGAAACAGGATCTCACCTTTGTTTGCCGTCGCTACACTGGCTGGCGCAGCCAAACCACTGAGCGTCAGCGTACTGCGGAAAGATTGCGGCGGCGTGGTTCCTGGCACCTGACCCGTGACCTCATAGGAGCCGTTGTTGAAACTGATCTTGCGCGTCGGATCCAGGATGGTTGCCGGATCAAAACCATTATTAGCCAGAGATAGTTGTGTACAAACATCCGCTTGATTGATTTTCCACCCCCCCCCTTCGAAATATTGCACCTGCAGCGGCAACGCAAGCGGGGCGCTGGCAACTCCCTGCCGGGTACTGGCCAGTAATCGACCGAAATAGGCTTGCATCGGCACACTGTCGAGCAGCCGGGCATTGCATCCGCTACCGTTGCAATCCCCCACCACAGCATCATTGAAGTTCGGGCTGGCAATCAGGGAGTGGTCACCATCGTTGTCCCTCATATAGAGACCAAATAACAGCGACTTGTAGGGTCCGTCCGGCTGGGTGTCGGACAGGCGCACGAACTCGCTGGTGCCGGTAAACGCCGCTCGCCCGTTGAGCCATGGCAGGGGCTGTAGGCTACGCAAGCGACTCGACAGCGAGTTGCCATCCTTGTTGTTGGCTGTCGTGATATAGGCTTCCCCCTTGGCAAAGAGACCCGTATAGTTCTGGGTCTGCCCCCCCGCCATGTTACGGGCCACCACCTCCAGCTCAATGCCAAATGGCTGACTCATATAGGTAAAGTCTCGCTCTGGTGCCGTCATATCCTCACAGGCTGGCACAACATCACTGCTCATCAGATTGAAATCCCAGGGCACGAAGCGCCCTACCGGCACGCTGCTGGCGGCGGGTATGGTGTAGCCAAAGTAACCCAAGGTCGGCGGGGTCGCCGTCATCCGGAAGACCCCGACCTCGTTGAGTGACTGAGTCATGGTGTTGATGCTGCCGGCCGCGATGGCATGGTCATAATTTTGCTTGCCGACCACCGCCTCGACACCGGGTTTGGGTGCCACCAGCTCGCTGCCCAGCGCAATATTGGCCAGCGCGAAGTTGGGGGTCGCCAGGTTGCCGCTGCACAGGTCCTTGTCATCATCCGCTTGCCAAGCCACCCCTTTGATATTCAGCTGGAACGCCTCACCGGTCTTCTTGAACACCGGACAACTGGCATCCCCTGCCGCACAGGCCCCCTGGGTGGGCGTGATGCAGAGCCCGGCCGGGCGGCTGACGAACAGATCCGAGCCCGTCATCACCAGTCCTGCCGTGTCGCCACTGCCATCGTGACGGGCATTGAGTCGCATCTGCCCAGCATCCGGATAGTTCACTTTCTTCAGCGTTGCCTTACCCTGGCTATCGAAATTCAAGTTGATGACAGTGCCCGCCGGCGAAGCCACATTGGCGGCATAAGTCGAGACAGAATTGCCATCTATCGTGACCTGACTGCCAAATGCATTGGCATTGGGGGTGACATAAGACCCCCAGACGCTGACCGGCTTGCTCACGCTGGCAAAATCGGGAACGCACAGCTTGGTCACATCGTCTTTCTTTACGGCGCTTATCACCACATCCTGTGGCTTGTTGGCATCGGTATCCAGCACATTGAACACGAAGCCGCTGTCGGCGAAGCTCAAGGTACAGGCGGCGGCGCTCAGGGCACCACTGCCGGCGCGGCACAGGGTGGTGCTCAGGGGTTTGGTGGACGGCGTCGAGCCGCTCACTCCCACTGTGATGGCCGTCGCCAGATTGTTGCGTAGCTGCAAGGTGGTCGTGCCGCCGCTGAAATTGACGGTGGCGGTGTTGCCGTTGTAGCTCACCTGGCTGCCGGCTATCCAGCCGTTGCTGCCATTCTTGAGGGGGGTCAGGATGGCGCTCACCGGGTCCGTGAACAGTTGGCTGCAACTGGCGTTGGCGCAGGCCCGAATGGTCAGAGTCTCGGGGTTGCAGGTCAGGGCCTGACCGGAGTGATCGAACTCGAAGTGATCGATCTGGGTCCCCACCGGATTGGATTTGAGAGCGCAGATCCGGACGTTGTCGAGCTCATGGTAGTTCGTCACAGAACCGGTGGAGCCGGTGAGCGACAGCAGGAAGTTGGCGGGCACCGCCGCCTGCCCCGTCTGGTTCACCATATTGATGGGCCCCACCAGCATGGTGTAACCCAAGCCCGTGTTCCGCTCAACCGACGCAAGTGAACTGCCGGCAGTGCGCGAGTCAATGGTGATGCGGTAACGATGGGGGCGGTTGCCATTGGTTCCGCTGTCCACTGCCGGGCTCAGGTTGCTCGCCGTTCCCGCCAGATAGCGATAGCCCGAGGTCCCCGAACTGGCACCGGAGCCACGAATGGAAACGGCCTGAGGACGAGACCCGGGATTATAGGAGCCCCCCTCGTTGGCATAGTTGCCGTATTCGTCGATACCGACCCCCATCCAGCCGCCGGCAAAACCGCTGATCCCGGTCTTGAAGCCATAACCCAGCGGGCCACCGAAGGCGCCGGGCTGGGGCGTGATCGTCGCATCGGAGAGCACCACCGCCATCCCGTCCGCCCCGCTCGAGCCGGAGGTCTTGTAGGCATACTGATCAAACTCGATAGTCACCAGATTGCTGGCCCCCGGGAAGATGCGCTGGAAGGTCGCAGAGGTGGCCTGGTTGGTCGTATTTTGGGTCAGCCGCAGGCGACCGTTTTGCAAAGAGGGCAAGGTACTGCCATTGCGTTGAGCCACCACCCAGTCGCTGCCAAGGGTACTGGCGGAGAAGTCATCGCTGAAACAGGTCAGTGGGTCTTCACACATGCCCGGCCAGTCGCCGGTGAAGGGCTCGTGGATCACCTTGCTGTTGTTGGTCATGGAGACGTTCACCGCCGACACGGCACCGGTCAGCACGGCCTGACCACTCATGGCCAGATCCCCGGCGTTCACATAGAGAATGGCGTTGAGTTTGGTATTGCCGCTCATGGTGACCTTGCCGAAGTGATACATCATCAGGTCGTTGGCCTTGCCCCCGGCATTAACCTCCATCTGGTCGCTCAGGGCCAGATCGCTCTTGATGTACAACCTCGCGGCACTGCCGCTGTCAAAGATCAGCCTGTCGTTCTGGCCGAGCTCCATCTTGTCTATCCAGTGGTTGCCGCCACGGAAGTAGAAATTGATGTTGGAGGTGCTCTGGTGTTTGAACGTCTTGAGATAGCTGGCCTGCAGATACCCGTTGAGAGTGCCGTTGCCGCTCACCTCCAGGGTCTGGTGAAGCTGGAGCGTCAGATCGCTGCGACTCCCCGCAGCGGAGATCCGGCTCTCGCTTTCCATCTTGAGTTCATAGACGGCCAGGGAGCTCTGCCCCTGGAAGGTCATGGCACTGTTGCTCTTCATCCCCAGGCTTTTGATAAACCAGTCCCCTGCCCCCATGAGCACGCTCTGGCCACTGGCAGAGACCTCCATGGTGACCTTGTCCAGGTAGTGCGGCTGGAAGACGGCGGTCCCGGTATTGCCATTGCCCGAGACCTCAAGGGTGCTGTAGACGGTGACCCTGGCGTCATTGAGCTTGCCCTGACCCGTCACCGTCAGATCGTTCACATGAAGATCTCCCGACCCGGTGACGCCACTGTTGTAACCATTCTTGATGGTCATCTTCTGGGCATAGACGGTCGCCCCGTTGAGGTTGAGCATCGCCCCTTCGCTGATAGACAAGGTATCGAAGCGATAGGTCTGGCCCGATTTCAGGGTCGCCACGCAGCTGTTGCCCCCCCACGAGGCGTTCTTGTAGTCACCGGCAGCAGGAGAGATGGCCCCGTCGCAAGCGAGATCATTTTTCCCGCTGTAGGAGGGGAAGCCCCCCGGGTTGGCCGGAAACGCGTCGGGATCGCTGATGAAGGTCACATCCTTGAGCACACTGGCAAGGGTGCCGCTGACGTTGCAATTGGAGACCCAGGTGCCGTTGTTCCAGAAACCACCGTTGTTGCAGTTGGCGTTGGGCTGGATGTATTTGGTCAGGAAGGGGTAACTGGCCCCCACTGTGGTGCTGATGATCTTGCTTTCATTGTTCATGCTCAGCATGCCGGGGGAGGCGTGGCTCTGCACCGGGAAAAGGAAGGCTTCTGTACACTGGCTGGCGGCCTGCACCGAGGTGGATCCCAGCAAGATCCACAACAGGGCGCTGCGAAGAGGCTGGCTGGACTTCATGGGGTCTGGCTCCTTGGCAGGGGGCTCATGGCGTCGCTCCATCAAAGGCTTCCGCCACCAGGGTGCGGCTGACGGCAAAATCGGGGTTCGGGCCGCTGCCGGCATCGGGCTGGCCACAGCGCCCTTCGCTGCTGAATCGGTATCCGGTCTGGGTCCCTCCGGCCGCACTCACCGTCACCCTGTTGCAGGTGATGGTGGCCTGACACCCGGCAAGCCCGGGCTCGGTGAAGTCGAGCGCTATGGGGACGCACCGGCTGGCCTGCCCCTGCCACTCCCCATTGGGATAGAGCCGGTACAGTGCAACTTCGAGCCCGCTCTGGGCCGCCATCAGGGCACGCACGCCGCGCACCTCCACCGTATGCTTCTCGCTGCTGTCCACCAGGAAACGCCCCATGGCCGCCGCCAGCAGGGCCATGATGACGATGACGAAGAGGGCGATCAGGATGGCGCTGCCCCGCTGGGACCTCACCATGGTGGGAGTGTCAGGGCACATTGAGGGTCTCCAGCTTGTGGTGGAAGACGACGTGCTCGTCGCGCTGCTCGAACTCCAGTCGCAGCCCCACCTCGCTCTGGTTGAAGGCGGCGGGTTCCCGATAGAAGTAATAGGCGGCGGGACGAATATGCTCCGCCATCAACCGGGTGGTCTCGCTGCTGCTCAGGGTGTCGTCGAGGGACTTGGCCATGCGCCAGAGGCTGCCCCCTCTCACGCAATAGAGCACCTGCTGGTTCGCAAAATAGATGCGCTGGCCCGGGGAGTCCTTGGCGAGCGCACCAGCCAGGGTCAGCGGCACGGCCCCGGAGACGGGAGTTCCTACCTCGGTCACTCTGGCAGTGCAACGCCCCTGCACACACCCCTTGTCCAGCGTGATGGTACTGCCAGAGGTCGTGTCAGGCAGCGGATAGATGATGGCCGTATCTTCCTTTGCCGGCATGGTGACTGGCTCGACGATGCGAAGCACGGTGCTGCTCGCCGTCTCCAGGTAGCGGCCAGCGGTGGCGATGGGCCAGAACCGCAGACAGGCCCCCTGCTCCTGGGCACCGCCCCCTTCGTCCTCGACCCGCACCGAACCGGGGACGGCGTCGCGCACCTCGCGATTGAGCCGCTCCAGGGCGAAACGGGCATCGCTCATCAGTTGCTCGCGGCGGCTGGCATCCCCGTAAATCTGGGTGCCGATGCCGATAAACTGGCTGGAGAAGGTCGCCATCACCCCGAGCAGCAGGATCACCATCACCAGCTCCACCAGGGTGAAGCCCCCCTCACGCCCGGGTCGGACGCGGTCACGGGAGAGTCTGGCACATGGGTATTCCCACGCGGCCTCACGGGAATGTGGCTTGCCCATCAGTAGTTCCCCCGATAGAGGCCGAAGACCAGCTCGCTCCCGTCCGGCAGGCGCACGGTCAGGGTGATGCGCTTGCCGATGGACTCAGCCCCCTCCCCCGCGCTGCCAAAGAGGGTATCCGGCACCACCGCGATCTTCACCTGGTAGCGTCGATACTCCTCCTCGCTGCTCGCGGCCGAGGCCTGAGTAAAGTAGTTGGCGTCCACCCAGCGGCCTGCCGTGTCGAAATCGTCCACGTCGTTGAACCCGTAGGGGCGGGTCTCGCCACCATCGGGGCCATAGTCGGCGCTCGCCGTGCAGGGGGGATAGGTAAAGGCGGGCACACCGGCCGTCTCGCCACAGCGAAAACGGCCGCCGTTGTGATCGGAATGCTCGTCGAAAGACTTCTCCAGCATCTCGCCGAGAATGCGCTGGGCGAGCTGGGCGGCCCGTACCTGCTGCACCGGATCCACCGCCTGGGGAGCCTGATTGATAAGCAGCCCCAGGATGCCGGTGAGCGCCACGGCCAGCAGCACGATGCCGACCACGAACTCGACCAGGGTGAAGCCGCGGCAGATCTTAGGGGATCGCATGGATATAGCCTTCCGGCTCGATGCGCAGCCGGGCGCTCTCCTGCCCGCTGCTCACCGCCAGATTGCAGCCATTGACGCAGGTTGAGGGTGAAAGCGGACGGCCGCTGCGCTTGTCGAAAGAAAAGCTCCCTTGAGGCAGGGAGAGGCCGCCGGAGGCGGTGATGACTCGCCCCCGGCTCTGCTCGTCCGCACTCCAGCCGGAGATGGGCTTGGGGGTACAGCTGCCAAGCAGGGTCAGATGACCGAACCGGCTCGGCTCCACCACCAGTTGGGTGCAGCGCGCCTCCCCTTCCTGCATGTTCATGGTCTGCACCAGCCGCAACCGGGCCACCAGCTCATCGCGCAGGGTATGGGTTTCAAAGCCGCCTTTGCCCAGCCACTTGGGCACGGCAAAGGCGGCCAGAATCCCGAGCAACAGGATCACGATCACCAGTTCAATCAGGGTGAAACCTTCGTCCCGTTCAGTCATGATGAGCAACCCTTGAAAGAAATAGAGAGAGGACAGCCTCTCTCTATCTTGTTCATTTATAAGATTTACTTACAAGCAGTGACTGCTGCTGTTGGCTGAGAGCCAGAAGTAATAGCTTGCGTATAGGTGACATAACAGTCGGTGGCAGTACTGGCGGAAACACCAGCCGGGAAGATCTTGATGCTGCTAGATGCAGGAGTACCAAAGCTCCAATCATTAGTGCTCAGCTGCAATACTTTCTCCAGATCATCCTTGGTCGCCTTGGGATACCCGAAGGCAATACCGACATCGACACCATTACCGATATCCAACGTATCGGAAGCTGTAGTGTCTTTACCAGCGATAACGGCCTTGCTATACACCATGGCACCGGCAGAGTTCAGGGAACCTTCAACCCCTTTCAGGGTGGAAGTACGCGCATCATCCTGCAGATTCAGGAACTTGGGTGCGGCGGTGACCGCCAGAATGCCCAGAATGATGATCACGATGACCAGTTCGATCAGGGTAAAGCCCGATTGCTTTTTCATTACGTCTTTCCTCGGTTTATCAATTGATATGGGTGGTCACCTGGCCGGAGGCCGGGCGATAACTGAAACTCATGAACGCATCCGTGCTCCCTTGCGGGTCCTGATAACGTCCATCACTTCCCTTGCTCAGGCTGTTGACCAGATAGTAACGGCAGACCGAATCCAGTCCATTGTTGCTCACCGTGGCATAGAACTTCAGGTCATTGCCGCTACCGCGCACCTCGTCAAAGCGGGCAGTAGCCTTGGGAGGATTCTGCAACAACCCCTCCCAAATATTGAGGCAGCGGGCCGCCGTCAGACTGGCCGGATCCACATCGGGCGTGCCGCTTGCTGCCGTGTCCATGGGATACCCGGGAGAGAGCTCGCCATTGCTGACCTGACTGTCGGTCGGCGTGGTCAGATAGAAACGCGAGCCGTCATAGAGCACGGTGTTGAGTCCATCCTGCCTGGCGCGCCCCTCGGCCTCCCACTGGGCCCGCACCAGGGACACCCCAGTGGCGAAACCGCCGGACACCCCTTCCACGCTCGCCTTCTTCGCCTCGTCGGTCACATCGAGAAAACGGGGCAAGGCGGTGACGGCCAGGATCCCCAGGATCACGATGACGATCACCAGCTCAATCAGGGAAAAACCGGCCATCCGGCCAAGCGCCCTAATGGGTCTCACTCTTTTTGCTGCCATGCTGCCTCCGTAATGGTCCGCATTATTTCATGCGGATAGAAAAAAATCATGTCAATGAAATACTTGAAGCACCCAATCAGGGGAGGGCCACCACCCGGCCATCGGTGAAGCTGTAGTACAGCCAGTGCCCTTCCTGGCCGAATTCACACCCGTCGCCTCCTTCGCTGGCAAGGGCCTGCCAGGATGAAAGCCCCTCATCGTGCCCCAGCAGGGCGAGCCAGAGCTGACGGCAATCGGCCGATGGCGACTGGCGCGGCAACACCGCCAGAGGCCAGCCCCGCTCATCGAACTGCCAGGCTGTGCCCTCGGCATGGAGCACCGACGGACGCCGCTCGTCGAGCCAGCGTCCGTGCAGGCGCTGGGCCCGCTGTGCGAACTGCTCACCGAGCAGGCTGGCGCTGATGGCCAGCGCCTCTTCCCTGTGATTGCGATAGCTCATGACCAGGGTCGTGACGATGACTGCCAGCAGGATAAAGACAACGACCCGCCGATATCCCCCCAGCCAGTGCTCATCCTGCTCGGACTCTCTGCTCATGCCCTTTCATACCTTGTTCTCTGTGCCCGGCACGGGCGGCATCCGGATGACCGGAAGATACTGCCTACTGCCCGCGCACCGCTCGCATCATGTCCCACATGGGAGTGAAGATACCCAGCGCCAGCACCAGTACCATGACCGCCACTATGCCGATGAGGATGGGTTCGATGCGGGCGGTGAGGCTCTTGAGGTCATAATCCACCTCACGCTCGTAATACTCGGCCGCTTCGTGCAGCAGCTCGTCCACCTGGCCGGTCTCCTCCCCCACCGCGATCATCTGCATCACCAGAGGGGTGAAGAGGCCGCTGGCCCCGGCGGTGCGCAGCAGGCTCTCCCCCCGCTCGATGCCGCCCCGCATGTCGCGGATCTGCCCCGCCATCCAGGCGTTGTCCACCGCATCGGCCACCAGGGTCAGCGCCGTGTTGAGCGGCACGCCGGCCTTGAGCATCATGGAGAAGCTGCGGGCAAAACGGGCAAGCAGGGAGCGCTCTATGATGGAGCCGACGATGGGCAGCCGCAGCTGCCATCTGTGCCAGGTCAGCCTGCCTTTGGTGGTGGCGACCCAGCGTCGCCAGCCGACGACGGCGCCCACCAGGATGGCGAGCAGCAGCCACCAGTAGTGAACGAAGAAGTGGGAGGTGGCCAGCAGGATCCGGGTCGCCAGCGGCAGCTCCACCCCGAACTTGGCAAACATCCCGGCAAAGACGGGGATCACCATGATATTAAGGATCACCATGGCGACGGCGATGGCAATCAGCACGAAGGTGGGGTAGCGCATGGCGGTCTTGATCCGCTTGCGGGTCTCCAGCTCCAGATCGAAATAGTTGGCGAGCTGCAGGAAGGCCTCCTCCAGCTGACCCGTGTTCTCCCCCACGTGGATGATGGCCACGAAGAGGCTGCTGAACACCTTCGGGTGCGACTGCATCGCGCTCGACAGCGGCCGGCCGTTGGCCAGATCCTCCCCCAGGGCGTGAAGCGCCCGCTTGAGGGGCTTGCTGTGGGCGCTCTCCTCCAGCCCCGCGATGGCGCGCAGGATGGGAATGCCTGCCCGGGTCAGGGCATACATCTGGCGGCTGAAGACCACCAGCTCCTCCAGCTTGACGCTCCCTTCCAGCAGCAGCGACCAGTCGATGCTGGCAGACCTGGCCTTGCCGGTCTTCAGCTCGGTGGGCATCACCCCGCGGCGCATCAGCTGCTCGGCGGCGGCCAGCTCGCTCACCGCTTCCACCACACCGCTGACGGCCTGGCCCTGGCTGTCACGCCCCTTGTAGGCAAAACGGTTCATGGGCGACCCCGGCAGAGTGATTCAGTACGATCCAGATGCCTCATGCGTTACCCCAGGTCCTCGGCCAGCCGAAGCACCTCGTCCACCGAGGTGATCCCCTCGCGGGCATAGTCGAGCGCCGTCAGGGCCAGGGGGCGGTAGTGCTCGTGCGCCCGTGCCGCCCGGGCAAACCCCTCGGCATCGTTGCGGCGCAGGGCATCCATCATGGATTGATCCAGCTCCAGCAGCTCGTAGACCCCGATCCGGCCCGCATAGCCGGTGAAGTTGCAGCTCTGGCAGCCCCGCCCCTTGCGATAGCGATGCTGGCCCGGCGCTTCACCGGAGAGCACCGAGAGCCAGGTGGCCTGCCCCTCGTCCGGCGCCGTCTCGCAGGCGCAGTGTTCACACACCCGCCGCACCAGGCGCTGGGCCACCACGGCCCGCAGGGCGCTCGCCACCAGATAGCCGGGCGCCCCCATGTCGATGAGACGCAGGGCGCTGGTCACGGCGTCGTTGGTGTGCAAGGTGGTCAGCACCAGGTGACCCGTGATGGCGCCGCGCAGGCCGATCTCCACCGTCTCGTTGTCCCGCATCTCCCCCACCAGCAGGATGTCCGGATCCTGGCGCAGGGTGGAGCGCAGCACCTGGGAGAACGTGAGCCCTATCTTGGGATTGACCTGCACCTGACTGATGCGGGGCAGGCGGTACTCCACCGGGTCTTCCACCGTGATGATCTTGTGGCTGGCCTGGTTGAGCTCGGAGAGGGCACCGTAGAGCGTCGTGGTCTTGCCGCTGCCGGTCGGGCCCGTCACCAGGATCATGCCGTGAGGGCGTTTGAGCTGACGACGAAAGCGGGTCAGGATGGCGGGCGGCATCCCGGTCTCGGCGAGCGACAAGATGCCGGAGGATTGATCCAGCAGTCGCATCACCACGGACTCGCCATATTGCACCGGCATGGTGGACATCCGCACATCCACGTCGCGGCCGCGCACCTTCATGTTGAAACGGCCATCCTGGGGCAGACGCTTCTCCGAGATGTCGAGCCCGGCCACCAGCTTGAGGCGCAGCACCAGCGCCTGGGCGATGCGCACCTCGTTGAGGATGTTCTCGTGCAGCACGCCGTCGATACGCTGGCGAATGCGCAGCACCTTCTCGTCCGGTTCGATATGGATGTCGGAAGCACCCACCTGTACCGCGTCCTCGAACAGGGAGCGCAGCAGCTTGGCCACCGTCGCCTCCCCCTCGTCGGTTGTGGCATTGAGGCTGCCGGCCCCCAGCTCGAAGCCGGTCTCCTGGTGCTCTTCGTGCAGTTGCACCGCGAAGTTCTCTATCTCCCGGGTGCGGCGATAGAGGCGGTCGAAATACTCCAGCAGCTGGCCTTCACGGGCCACGGCCAGCACCAGCTCCCGCGGGCTGAGCAGGGCAGCGATGGCGTCGAGGGCGCTCAGATCCGCCGGATCCGACATCACCACGGTGACCTTGTCGTCGCTCAGGTTGACGGCCAGCGCCCGGTAGCGGCGCGCCTGCACCTCGGGCAACAGCGCCACGGCCGAGACGTCGATGGTGAGGTTGTTGAGATCGAAGAAGGGCACATCCAGCTGACGGGCGAGGAAGGTCAGCAGTTGCACCTCGCTGATGAAGCCGAGATCGATGAGGGTGGTCCCCAGCTTGCGGCCGGTCTGGCGCTGCTGCTGCAGGGCGAGCTGCAGCTGATCATCCGAGATGATCTGTTCCTGTACCAGCAGGTCGCCTAGGCGCATTTTCAGTCTGGGTTGTGCCATTATTGCTCCGATCTCTGTTGCTTCACGCCCGCTACCTTGTCCGATGGCATGGGCTCATCGAACTGCCGTTCTATCAATGGGTCAGTTGGCCAATTCGTTGTTCGAGCCATTGGGTGGAGGCCTCCCCCAGATTGCCGTGCAACTGGGCATTGCGATAGGCATCCAGTGCCCGCTGACGGTGTCCCTGACCATCCTCCGCCACCCCCAGTCCCAGCCACCAGCGCCCCTGATCCGGCTGCTGGCGCAGCAGCCTGACGTACATCTCGGACGCCTGGACAGGCTGCCCCAGCTCCTGGGCAAGGCCGGCCCAGGTGGCGTAATAATCCAGATTGCTGGCAATATCGGGCTGATAGCCGGTGAGCCAATCCAGCGCCTTCTGCCGATCCCCGCCGCTGATGGCCACACGGGCCAGCAGCAGACGCAGGTCCGCCTGCGCGGGATCCAGCCTCAGCCCCTCTTCCAGCACCTGGGCGGCCTCGGTCAGCCGTCCGGCGCCATAGAGCAGGCCCGCCAGCTGTTCCCGCGCCCCCTGGTTGTGGGGATCGTGGGCCAGCACTTCGTAGTAGCCATCCTGCGCCTCCTGCATCCGTCCCTTGGCCATGGCCGTGGTCGCCTTGCGCTCGGCTAGGGTGGCCAGCTCGGCGTCGGAGAGTTCCACCGTCTCGATCTTCAGGATCCCGGGTTTGCGCGGCGCGGCGGGTGCAGGCGCCTCTTCGGCGCCCTGCTCAGCAGCCAGCTCGGCATAGAGGTCCGGCTGCAGCTCCTCGTCGCTCGGGATCGTCTCGTCCCCCAGCGCTTCCTCCGGATTGCCCTCATCGGCGAGCACGGCCTCATCGGCCGGAGCCTGTTCGGCTGCGGAGGGGGCCACTATGGCGGCGGTCGACTCGGCACTGGCGGCGGGCACCTTTGCCATTGGCGCGGCAGAGGAGACCGCCTGTGTGGTGGCCACCACCGCCAGGGGCGCGGATGGCGCCACCGCAGGGGCGGTGCGGGGGGCCTCGACCTGCGCCGCTGGCAGGGAGGCTCGCTGGCTCTGCTGCCAGAAGATCCAGGTGCGCCAGCCGAGGATCCCCAGGGCCAGGGTACACAGCAGGGTCAGCACCAGCATCCACCAGCCTTGCTGGCGCACCGGCGCCACATAGACGGCGACTCCCTCGGCCTCTTGCTGACGCCTATCCAGCTCTTTCAGCATCTGATTGATCACGCTCATGACCAGACTCCATACGCCAGGGCGGTGCCCAGCAACAACAACAGGGGCCACCAGAGGGTGAGACGGCCACGGCGGGCATCATCGGTATCCCGGATGGCGAGCCGGACCAGGGCGCTGTCGATCCGCCGCACACCGCGACCATAGGCCAGCATCAGGCACTTCTGCGCCAGTATGTTGATGAGGCGGGGAATGCCGCGGGATGCGCGCCACAGCCTGCGCAGGGCGCGGCCATCGAACAGGGCGGCCCCGCGATAGCCGGACACCTGCAGCCGGTACTCCAGATAGGCCCGGGTCTCGTCGAGCCGCAGCGGCCGCAGGCGGTAGGAAAAACCGATGCGCTGGCGCAACTGGCGAAGACGGGGCTGCCCGAGCCTGGCATCCAGCTCGGGCTGGCCGAACAGCACGATTTGCAGCAGCTTGCTGGATTCGGTTTCCAGGTTGCCAAACAGCCGGATCGCCTCCAGGGTCTCGTCCGGCAGGGCTTGCGCCTCGTCGATCAGCACCACCACCCGACTCCCCTGCCGATGCAGGGAGATCAGATGGCGGTGAATGCGATCCGTGAGATCCAGCTCGCTCTCCCCCGCCAGCGTCAACCCCAGCTCCAGGGCCAGGGCCGTGCGCAGCTCCCCCGGAGTGAGATGGGGGTTGGGCAGCCAGGCCAGGCGCACCGGGCAGGCCTCGGAGCCGAGCTCGCTCAGCAGCTTGCGACAGAGCAGGGTCTTGCCGGTGCCCACCTCGCCGGTCACCTTGATGAAGCCCTCCCCCTGCCCCAGCGCCCAGTTGAGCACCTGCATGGCCTCCTCGTGGGGGGGCAGGCCGTAATAGAAACCGGTGTTCGGGGTCAGGCCGAAGGGGGCTTCCCGCAGTCCGAAGTGGCTCAGATACATGCACCCTCCCGGCCAGAGTCCCGGGCGCGCAGCCGCAGACAGCCCCGGATCAGCGACATGGCGCCTCCGCCGTCGGGCAGGGCAGACTGGCTGCAGCCGGGAGGCGCCGCCACATGGGAGAAGGAGTGCTCAACAGGCGCGTCATCCCGGATCAGCCCTTGGGGGGATACCATTTGTCGAGCAGCTCGGAGGAGCGTTGCAGCTCGTTTTGCCAGGTATCTTTCTCCACCACGGTCGGTTTGAGCATGATCACCAACTCCACCTTCTTGGTGCTCTCGCGGCGGTTGGTAAAGGCTTCGCCCACCCAGGGAATATCCCCCAGTAGCGGCACCTTGCTGACGATCTCCTGCTTGTCGGTCTTCATCAAACCGCCGATGACGATAATGTCACCGTTATTGGCCTGCACCACGGTATCCGACTCGCGGATCGAGCTCTTGGCGAGCGGCAAGGTCATCTTGCCTCCCGTGGTGCCCAGATCGATGGTTTTGTTTTGTTCTTCGGTATCAATCACTGACGGATGGATATGAAGCAGCACCTTGCCCTCTTCGTCGATCTGTGGCGTTACGTCCAGCGCGATACCGGAGAAGAAGGGGGTCAACTCAACATTTGGTGTCCGCTCAGTCCCTGTTGTGGTTGAGGTAATCGTCGTCGTCGCATTGGTGACGAAGTACTCGTCCGTCCCGACCTTTATCACAGCCTTCTGATTGTTTGTCGCAGTGACACGGGGGCTGGAGAGGGTATTCACATCCCCCTGAGTCTTGAGCAGGTTGACCGCCACATTGAAGTTGCCGTCAGTAATAGTGAAACCAGCCCCCCCACCAATTGCGTTAAAGATCGGATTTACTGCACCAACCAGACTCTCGCCAAGGGATCCTCCCCCCTTAAGCAGGTTATAGGTCTGCTGACTCTCTGGGATATTAGGCGCCATCAGGTCTGGCTGAGCCACCTTGGGAATACCTTTATTGCCATCCCAACTAGCTGTCAAACCGCTCCAATCTACCCCCTGCTCATAACCTTCACTAAGAGCTACTTCCATAATTCGCGCTTCGAGTACGACCTGACGTTTTAAATGACTTTCGGATTGAGTCAGGAATTCACGGACTGCTTTTAGCTCTTTCGGATAGGCGCGAATAGTGACCAAGCCTGCCTGTGGGCTGGTGATGACAGCCCGACCATCACCATTTCCAATCAGTGTTTGCAAAGTGTCACGTAAGTCGGTCCAATAATCACTGTTGGTATCAGTCTCAATCTGGGTACCATTCGATGTGGTTTGAGTATTGGAATTACTCGAAATACCTGTGCCATTCTGGCTAGATGATATTTCGGTATTGCTGTTGGAATTCAACCCGCTGTTGTTTGAGTTGTTCTCACTAGAAGTCACCCCGCCGGTGCTGACCGAGGTGCGGGAGAGGCCACGACGGGACATCATCAGGTAGTTGACCGGAATGGTCTCGGTACGCAGACCGGCGGGATAGACGTGGAACACGTTGCCCTTGCGCTGTACGTCGAAGCCGTACATGTCGCCGACGGTCGCCAGCGCCTCCTGCAGGGTCACGTCCTTGAGTTCTACCGAAATGACGCCCGCCACACCGGGATGGACCGCCACGCTGTAGCGGGAGCCCTTGAACAGGGAGCCGAAGAACTCCACCGCGTCCACGTCATGGGCCGCGATGCGCATCCGCTTCTCGGGAATGGTCATCGGCTGCTGGGGACGATTGAGCTGCAACAGCTCGCTCTGCACCGAGGGCGGCAGGGAAGTCAGGGGGGCGGTCGGGCTCTGCTCGCTCATCGCTTGCTTGAGTGCATCTTTGGCCTGTACCGGCTCGGGGTGACGATAGGTAGTGCAACCCGCCACCGCCAGCGCGAGGGGAAGCAGACAAAAAGGGTGTTTTTTCATGTTATTCGTGCACCTGACTCGCTATGAAACTCGACAAACCTGGCCCGCACCATCCCGTGCGACACCCACTTCACATCCGGATCTTGCTGCCAAACAGGGTCAGTGTCTGGCGTTTGCCCGCTTTTTCCAGCACCACGCTGTCGGCGCTGATCCCCACCAGCCGGAATCCGTTGACCTGCTGGCCGACCCGGTAGGCTTGACCGTCGAGCACCGCCAGGGCGGGCCCGCTCCCCAGGATGACGCTCTGCAACCTGGGCAGACCGGCCTCCTTGGCGACACTCGCCGCCGAGCCGGATCCCGCCAGGGGCATGGTGGGATCCTGCAGCACCTCGGCCTGGGCCTGCAGCGCGAGCAGGCTCCCCCACAGGGCCAGCCAGCGCCAGGATGGGAAGGCAAAAATGCGGGATCCCGTCCCGCCGACATGCCGCTTAACCACGGATGAACTCCTTGCTGGTGCTGAGGGTGTAGATCTCCATCGCTACCGCCGCCTTGGGATGCTCGACCACCCGGTAGTCAAAGCCCTTCCAGTAGAAGTGCCGAGGCAGGGCTTCGAGCGCTTTCAGGTACTGGTAGACATCGAAATAGCCGCCCTCCAGCTGAAGCCGGATGCCGTGCCTGAACAGGTTCACCTTCTGCTCCCCGGCCATCAGCGGCTCGGGTTTGAGGGAGGTGAGCGCGAGCATATGCAGGTTGGCGGAGCGGGACAACAGGGCTTCCAGCACCGCGGGCATTTCGTGGGCGGGGATCAGATCCACCGTCTGAGCCAGCAGCTCGGCATCCATCTGGCGCAGGGAAGTCTCGACGTCGGCGAGCTGCTCGCGTACCTGGGCATCGGGATCCCGCCCCAGCCTGGCCTGCTTGCCCTGGTTTTCCAGGGTCAGGATCTCCAGATCCCGCTGCGCCGCAGCTAGGGCTAGCCGATCCTGGCCCAGCCGGGCGTCGGCGTCATCCAGCCAGCCATAGATGCCCATGGCCCCGAGCAGCACGACCCCGGTCAACAGAATGAGGATCCGCTCACGCAGGCTGAGGGCTGCGATCTGCTGCGCCCATCCCTGCCATTGTGCCTTCATGTCCATCAGGGAGTCTCCCGCGCTATGCCACTGAGCTGGAAGGCAAGCTGGCCCTCCTTGTCTCGACTCAGGGTGAGCTCGCCAAACTGCTTGCCCGCCAGGGAGGGGGTCTGCTTGAAGCGGTTCACCCAGGCGGGCACGTCCTGACTGCGTTCGGCCACGCCCGCGAGGTTGATGCGCCCGTCGCTTATCTCGATCCGTTGCAGGGAGAGGCGGGGATCCCGCAGGCGGGCAAGGTCTTCCATCACCCCCGCATAGCCCTGGGATTTTTGCAGGGAGAGGTGGCCAAGCTGCTGCATCAGCGCCTGTTTGGCCCCCAGCTCTTCCCGCTTGTCGGCCAGTTGCCGCTGCAAGTCTGCATTCGCCAGATGGCGCGCCAGCTCCGCATCGAGACGCCTGGCCTCGCCGCGCTGCACGTCGAGCTGTGCCCGTACGCCAGCCAATTCACGATCGAGGCCCTGCTGTTGCCAGCCATAGAAGAGGGTGGCCCCCAGCAGCAGCACCAGGACGCCGCCCCAGACCAACGCCATCTGGGGCAGGCTTGCCCACAGGCGTCTTGGCCGGAATTCGGCGCCATAGAGGTTGATATGGTGTTTCATCAGTCGCTCCTGCCCAGGGCCGCGCCATAGGCACTGAGGTATTCGACTCCTGCCAGTACCGCCTTGTTTGCCATGGCCGACACCGGGAAACCGAATGTCTGTTCCAGGTGACGCACCAATACCCCCATGGCGGAGGAGGCGATGGCCAGTTGCAACTGGCCGGGCTCCGGCAGCTTGAGATGGCCGGCCAGATAATCGATGGATCGCTGGATCTCCAGCGCCAGCGCGTCGAGCTGGTCGGCATCTGGCTCATGGCTGCCGGTGAGGCTCGCAAATCCGCGCAACTGGCGGGAGAAACAAAGTCCGCCCCGATGGAAGACCAGCAGTTGCAGCTCCTGCCCCCGGGGTTGCCAGAGCAGCATGCGCACCATCTGGTCCGCCTCGTAGAGGGCCGTCATGGCCAGCTCGTCACTGACTATGGCCTCCAGGGTCGCCGCGCCGTTGACCGCATCCGCCACCTGCTGCACCCGGCTCTTGGGCATGCAAACAACGTTGATGCGCGGACGCCCGGCAGGGGGAGTCGGCAGGTCCACATAATCCATGGCGAGCTGCAACACCGGCTCGTTGACGAAATCCTTGATGGCCCAGGGCAGGGCCCCCGCCATCTCGGCATCGGGGACGGCAGGCTTGTCGATCTGGATCTGCTGATAAAGGCTGGCCGCGAGGGCCACCCGCACCTTAGACTTGGCCAGACCGTGCCGGGAACACAGCTCGGCCAGGGCCTTGGACCAGTCGTGGGGGCCGTTGACAGGCTGGCTGGCAAACACGGGAACGGGGTCCACGCAGGCCAGCAGAATGCGATCGCTGGCCAGCAGGATCCCGACCTGATGGCTGGAGGGAGAACGTCTGAACAGTGACTTCATCTGGATCTTCACCTGGCCGCGTAAAACGCGGCTAAACCTTAACATAAACAGGCTATTAGCCTCCAACTTTATGACAAACGACGCATCGACGGCCACGCTGACACCCACGGGAGACGATCCCATGGCTCCCCTTCAGCTCCCCTCCCCCCTGCACCGGATCCGGCATCCTCTGCTGGCAGCCCATGACGTCACGCTCTGGTGCAAGCGGGACGATCTGATCCACCCGACCCTCTCCGGCAACAAGTGGCGAAAGCTCAAATACCATCTGCAACAGGCACAGATGCTGGGCAAGGGCCACATCCTCTCCTTTGGCGGCGCCTACTCCAATCACATCCACGCCCTGGCCGCAGCAGGACTCAGACTGGGACTGCGCACCACGGGCATCATACGCGGTGAAGGGGATACCGTCAGCAATCCCACCCTGAAAGCGGCGAAAGGCTGGGGCATGGAACTCGTTTTTGTCGACCGGCAGGACTATCGCCGGCGCCAGGATCCCGAATGGCTTGCCCGGTTCGAGGATGACGACACCCTGCTGGTACCGGAAGGAGGCAGCAGCCCGCTGGCCATCCCCGGGGTGGCCGAGCTGGTCGACGAGGTGCCCTTCTCGCCGGATCTCTGGGTGCTGCCCTGCGCCAGCGGCGGTACCCTGGCGGGACTCATCGCGGGCAAGCGGGCGCAGGAGCAGATCCTGGCCATCGCGGTGCTCAAGGGTGCCGACTTCATCACCGGCGAGGTATGCCGGTTGCATCCGGCGGCGGCCACCACCCCGGGCTGGCGCATTGCGCTGGATCACCACGACGGCGGCTATGCCAGGTTCAGTCCGGCACTCTGGCAATGGGTGCAGGCATTCAGTGCCGAAACCGGCTTGCCGCTGGAACCCATCTACAGTGGCAAGGCGATGTGGGGGCTGTTTCGCGAACTGGCGGCAGGCCGCATTGCGCGCGGCAGCAAGATCGTCTTCATCCACACCGGTGGCTTGCAGGGACTGGCGGGCCTGCAGGAGCAGGGCCGCCTGTCACCTCGGCCGGGACGCTAGTCAGGCAGGTTGAGGGGCTCGGGGTCGGCAAACCAGGGACCTTGACCGGCATGCACGCCCAGGTGTCGCAGCATCTTCCACTCGTCGCCACTCTCCACCCCCACCGCGATGACCCGGGTCTGGGTATTGGCACAGCCCCCCACCAGACTGCGTACCGCCATCTGGTTGACCTGGCGCAGGTGGATCTCCCGCACCAGGCTGGGGTGCAGCTTGAGGAAGTGGATCTCGAACTCCTTGATGTACTGGGTGCTCACCACGTCCTGGCCCGCATGATCGATGGCAAGCCTGCACCCCAGCATGCGCATCGCCCGAAGTGGCCGCTTGAGGGCCTCGTAGTGGCGGGTCACCTGGGACTCCGACAACTGCAGGATCAACCCCTCGTTGGTACTGCGCGGCAACTGGAACAGCTCGAAGAAGAGCTCGCGCTGGAACTCGCGGGTGAGCAGGTTCTGGGCGCACAGAGAGAGGCTGATGGGGCAGCTCGATGCCGGTCTCTGGCGCAGCAGTCGCAAGGCTCGGGCCACCACCAGCCTGTCCAGCGGCAGCAGCAGACCGGCCTTCTCCGCCATGGGCATGAAGACCCCCGCCTGCAGCTCCCGGCCCTGCTCGTCGTGAAGGCGGATGAGCAGCTCCTGCTGCAACACCACCTGATCCCGCTCCTGCTGCACAGGCTGGACGTAGAAGTCGATGCCCTGCTCCTCGATGCGACGGCTGATCAGGGTGCGCCAGCGCACCGTTCCCTTGCTGCTCGCCTCCTCGTTGAGGGATTTCTCGAACAGGAACCAGCCGCTGTGTCCTTGCAGGCGCGCGCTCTTGAGCGCCAGCTCCGCCTCTTCCTGCACCTTGAGCAGGGAATCCTGTGCTTGATAGCAGACCGCACCGAGATAGACGGCGGTGTCGGCATTGACCGCTTCGGGCCAGTGCAGTCGTTGCAGACTCTTGAGCAACTGGCTGGCGCCGTCCACCATCTCGCTCTCGGACATGTTCGGCAGCAGTACGGCAAAGACCTGACCGGCATAGCGCGCCTGCAGGGCTCCGCTGTGCTTGCGCACGAAGGCGGCGATGATGGCGCTCGCCTCCATCAGGAGTTCCTGGCTCGGGCGCCCGCTCAGCTCGGGATCCAGCTCCTCCAGACCGGCCAACTCGATCAGCAGCACACCGCCGCTGATCACGCTTGCCTCCATGATGGCGCTCTCCAGCCGGTTGTCGAAGAAGAGGCGGTTGCCGATGCCCGTCGTCTTGTCGACGAAGGCGTTGCTGCGGATGAAGTTGTCGAAGCGGCTGCGCTCCTTGCGGGCGTCGGCCAGCTCGGTCAGCAGATGGGTGAGAGCCTGACTGGCCGAGACAGGCCACTCCTCGGCAGGGTCATGGGCCAGCTTGGTCAGCTTGCCATCCAGGATCAGCTGGGCACGCTCCGCCAGCAGCTCGGCACCGCGCAACTGCTGACGCAGCCAGCGGATGGAGTACCAGAGCCCGAACACCACGATGAAGATACCCAGAGAGATGCCGAACATCGCCTTCATGGAGTACTCGAACTCCTTGAACGGCCTGTCCAGCTTGAAGTCGGCCCGCATCCCGGCCTGATTGGGGATCGCCTCGCTGTAGGCGATCAGCAGGCTCTCGTCCGTCTGCTGCTGCACATCGCGAAACCAGTAGACTCGCTGCTTGTCCTGACGGATCTCCAGCTCCACCACATGGGAGGCCCGCAACAGGGAGGGCAGCCAGCGGGCAAGGGCTTGCTGGTCATCGGTCACCCCGAGCTGCTTGTCGATGATCTCCACCAGAGAGTCGACCCGGTTCTGCTGCAGCTCCATTCCCATCTGGCGAAAACTGAAGACCCCGCCGAGCATCACCATGGCCATGGCCGAGATCACGCACAGCGTAATAAAAGAGACGAGTTGAGTGGTCAGTTTCATGTGCCTTTCCGTAGCCGACAGCATCCATAGGGCATCATGGTATCAGCCCAGACCAAACGCCGCCTATGGATGAAGATCCCGCTTCTGCAAATAAGCGGGCGGATGCGTCATGCGGCGCCGTTGTGCGGGCCGCAAAAGAGGCATCAAGGGAGAGAACGAGGGGACACAGGCTGAGGAACGGACAGAAAAATGGTCCCACAACGGGGACCAAAAGAAACACTCATATCAAAACTAACACTCTGTGCTACTGACAAAAATAGATACAGGAGTATTGAACACACGGTGAGTCAAACCGCATCGCTACTTTAGCCACTTCAGATAAGCTGGACAATTGTCATTTATGACAGGTCAGCGATTGAATCTTGTTCAGGTGTGTAGCCATATCCTTTATTTATCAATTAATTATCGTTTTTGTTCCAAGTGTGACCAACTTGACTCAAATCGATGCAGCTAATGCTATGATGCTTGAGTCTCAATCGGGTTGTTTCATTTCAGGGAAGAAGGGGGCCCACCATGTCTGCACGATCTCCGTTATGGATTCCTCTGGCCCTCTTCTGTTTGCCACCGCTGCTGATGCTGTTGCTCACCCCCCTGTTGAGCGACAAGCTGGCTCACCACCTGTTGCAGACAAAGGAAAGGGCTCTGCTCGACTACCAGCAGGAGCGCAACCAGCTCCTGGATCACGATGTCCCCGCTCAACTCGCCCACTTTGCCTTCGATTGCGGCCCCAAAGACATGGCGCTGCTGCGCTCACCCCAGTATTACAACCGCCATATTCGCCTGGCCGGCCTGCAGCTTGCCAACGGGAGCGGCTGCTCCACCCTGGGCCCCGCCCTGCCCCAGCTTGCCGACGCCGGCATACCGGTCTCCCCCGACTTTCATATATCCAGCACGGCCCCCATGTTCGATACCGAACGCGAAACCCTGGTCTATGCGAGACGCAACGGCAATCTGGCCTATTGGGTGCTCGACAGCAGCTGGAGCCATGAGCTGCTGCGCACCCCCTGCAACGACTGTTTCTACCTGGAGTTCAACCACAAGCACCCGACACAGTCCGGGCTCTTTTTCCCCCGTGGCAACAAGCACATTCGAGAAGAGCCACACCCGATGCGGCTGCTCAGCTTCGACCCCCAGCATCAGGTGGAACAGACCCTCTGGGCTGGCGAGGCACTGAAACGCTACGCCCGCTCACAGATACACCGTGATGGCCTCTGGTCGGCCGGGGCGCTGGGGGTGCTGCTGGCGGCCCTCTACTGGGGCCTTAGAAACTACCGGCGATCCCTCAAAGGATTGCTGCAAAGAGGGCTGGCTCGGCGGGAGTTCATCCCCTTCTATCAGCCCATAGTGGACAGCAGAAACCGAAGGGTAGTGGGATTCGAGGCCTTGCTGCGCTGGCAGCGAGGACGGGATCTGGTGTCGCCAGGCACCTTCATCGCCTATGCGGAAGAGCAGGGGCTCATCCTGCCGATGACGGATCAACTGCTGGAGCGCATCCTGGCGGATCTCCCCGTCCTGGCCCCGCATCAGTGGGTCAGCGTCAATCTGGTGGCGGGCCATATCGAGCAACCTCGTCTGCGCACCCAGTTGCAGCGCCATGGCTGGCCCTCGCCGGCCCGCCTCACCTTCGAACTCACCGAGCGGGATCCCATCAAGCACATCCAGGGGGCCATGGCGGAGATCGCAGCTCTGCAGGAGAGGGGCTATCACTTCAAGCTGGATGACTTCGGCACCGGCTATGGCGGCTTTGCCTACCTGCAACGGCTCGGCATTCGCCAGATCAAGATCGACAAGATGTTCGTGGATACCATAGGCACGGACGACCTCAAGCGCAGCGTGCTGGATGCCACCATCGCTTTCGGCCTCAAATCGGGCATGGAGATGATCGCCGAAGGGGTCGAAACCCAGGAGCAGGTGGATTATCTGCATCGCCACGGAGTCCACCTGATCCAGGGCTACGTCTATGCCAAGCCCATGCCCCTGAGCAAACTGAAGATCTGGCTGATGGCATGGCAAGAGGGCGAGACAACCAGCCCCTCCGACCCGCACTGAGGCGGTATCTGCCCCGCCTCTAACCCTTTGCAACAAAATGATGCTCCGCATGAGGAGCATCTCCCCTTATCATGGGTCTGTGCACCTTGGGTGCACCAAGTCGCTCCATACCCCGTCGGCCGAGGCCGCCCCGAGATGAGAACCACTGCCTATGAAGTCTTTTATCCGACAAGAGATTGCTCTGCCTGCCGGTCTGCTGACCCTGCTCTTCTTCAAAACCCTGGGGAGCGACCTGCTGGCAGAGACAACCCCCCTTGCGGTCTACCTGCCGGTGTCGCTGGCCCTGCTTGCCATCGTGACCTGGGCCATCTTCTCCGTCGTGCGTCACTCTGACGCCCTCGCCATCAAGCTCGGGGAACCCTTCGGTACCCTGATCCTGACCCTCTCGGTCATCTCCCTGGAAGTGGTGATGATCTCCTCCGTCATGCTGACCGGCGATCCCAATCCCACCATGGCCCGTGACACCATGTTCGCGGTAGTGATGCTGGTCACCAACGGTCTGGTGGGCTTCACCCTGCTGTTTGGCGGCTGGCGCTATCACACCCAGAACTTCAATCTGGACGGGGTCAAATCCTATCTGGTAGCCATCATTCCCCTGGCACTGCTCTGTCTGGTCCTGCCGAACTTCACCCAGGGCGGCACCCTGGGCAGCCTCTCCAAGGCCATGTCATGGATGCTGATCATCATCTCCATCCTGCTCTATGGTGTCTTCCTGCTGATCCAGACCCGCAGCCACAGCCACTTCTTCGTCGACAGCGATCACGAGGATCTCGAGGATCACCACGGCCCGCTGCAGAGCAACGTCTATCATACCCTCTTGCTGCTCGCCTACCTGGTGGTGGTGATCCTCCTGGCCAAGACCCTGGCCATCCCCATCAACTACGGGGTGCACGTGATGGAAGCCCCGATGGCGCTGGGTGGCTTCATCGTCGCCTGTATCGTGCTCGCCCCCGAAGCGGTCGGCGCCATCAAGGCGGCCTTCAACAACCAGTTGCAGCGGGCCATGAATCTCTACTTCGGCTCTGTGCTGGCCACCATCGCCCTCACGGTACCCTCCGTGCTCTTCATCGGCTCCCTGATGGGGCAGGAAGTGCGCCTGGGCCTCTCCCCTGCCGACATGGTGCTGCTCATCACCACCCTCATGGTCTGTAAAGTGACCTTCAGCAGCGGCCGCACCCACGCCCTGCACGGCGCCACCCATCTTGTGCTGTTTGTCGTTTACCTGTTCCTGATGTTTGAACACGGATAAGGCTGCCAGCACTCACCCCGGTGCTGTTCGTGGTTTATCTGTTCCGGATGTTTGAACACGGATAAAGCCGCCGCCTCTGTCTGCTGCCACTCTGCGCTGCCCGCTTCCGATGGCCCCGACGCGGAGCGCAAGAGACGGAAATGAAAAGACCGCCCCATGGGCGGTCTTATTTATGGTTGCTCAGACTCTGGGTCTCAGAGGCTGGGCAGAGTCCCGGCCGGGATCAGGTCGTTGTAGCTGGCACGGCCCAGCAAGGCGGCGGCCGCCTCGATGTCCGGTGCAAAGTACCTGTCCTTGTCATAGAAGCTGACCTCTTCCCGCAGACGGCCCTTGGCCAGCTCGATGAGCTCGGTGGAGCGCAGGGGTGCGCGGAAGTCGAGCCCCTGGGCCGCTGCCAGCAGTTCCACCGCCAGGATGCCACGGGTGTTCTCGGCCATGTCCGCCAGCCGGCGACCGGCGAAGGTGGCCATGGAGACGTGGTCCTCCTGGTTGGCCGAGGTGGGCAGGCTGTCCACCGAGGCCGGGTGGGCCAGGGTCTTGTTCTCGGAGGCCAGGGCCGCCGAAGTAACCTGGGCGATCATGAAACCGGAGTTCACCCCGCCGTTGTTCACCAGGAAGGCCGGCAGGCCGGACATGCGCGAGTCGATGAGTAGCGCCATGCGCCGCTCGGACAGCGACCCGATCTCGGCGATGGCCAGGGCCAGGTTGTCGGCGGCAAAGGCCACGGGTTCTGCGTGGAAGTTGCCGCCGGAGATGATCTCCTCATCCTCGGCAAACACCAGGGGGTTGTCGGAGACCGCGTTGGCCTCGCACACCAGCACCTCGGCGGCCTGACGGATTTGGGTCAGGCAGGCGCCCATCACCTGGGGCTGACAGCGCAGGGAGTAAGGATCCTGCACCTTCTCGCAGTTGTGGTGGGACATGCCGATCTCGCTGCCGTCCACCAGCAGGTGGCGGTAGCAGGCGGCCGCATCGATCTGGCCGCGCTGACCGCGCACCTCGTGGATGCGGGCATCGAACGGCCGGCGACTGCCCAGCGCCGCCTCAACGCTCATGGCACCGATGGTGATGGCGCCGGCGTAGAGATCCTCGGCATGGAACAGCCCTTCCAGCGCGAAGGCGGTGCTCGCCTGGGTGCCGTTGAGCAGGGCCAGCCCCTCTTTCGGCGCCAGGGCGATGGGCTCCAATCCTGCAATCTTCAGGGCAGTGGCGGCGTCGATCAGCTCACCCTTGTGACGGGCCTTGCCTTCACCGATCAGCAGGCAGCTCATATGAGCCAGGGGCGCCAGATCGCCGGAAGCGCCGACGGAGCCTTTCTTCGGCACCACGGGGTAGACCTCGGCGTTGATAAGGGTCATCAGGGCCTCGAGCACCGTCAGCCGGATGCCGGAGAAGCCACGGGCGAGCGAGTTGACCTTGAGCACCATCATCAACCGCACGGTGGCGTCATCCATGTACTCGCCAATTCCTGCCGCATGAGAGAGCACGATGGAGCGTTGCAGCTCGTCCAGCTGCTCCACCGGGATCCGGGTATTGGCCAGCAGGCCAAAGCCGGTGTTGATGCCGTAGACCACCCGGTTTTGCTCGATCACCTTGGTGACCACGGCGGCGGAGGCGTGGATCCCCGCCAGGGCAGCCGGATCCAGGCTGACGTGTACCGGCTCGCGGCTGACACGGCGCAGGGTGGCGAGGCAGAGTTTGCCCGGTTGCAGATTGAGTTCGAACATCTTATTTCACCCCTTTGCCGGTGGCGTCGATCATCGGCAGATCCAGTTTCGCATCAACGGCACAGTTGATGGCAATCTCGTAGCCGGCGTCGGCGTGACGCATCACCCCGGTGGCCGGGTCGTTGCGCAGCACGCGGCCGACCCGCTTGGCGGCATCGTCGGTGCCGTCACAGACGATCACCACGCCGGAGTGCTGGGAGAAGCCCATGCCCACACCGCCACCGTGGTGCAGGGAAACCCAGGTCGCACCGCCGGCGGTGTTGAGCAGGGCGTTGAGCAGCGGCCAGTCGGAAACGGCGTCGGAACCATCCATCATGGATTCGGTCTCGCGGTTCGGGCTCGCCACCGAGCCGGAGTCAAGGTGGTCACGGCCGATGACGACCGGAGCCTTCAGCTCGCCATTCTTCACCATCTCATTGAAGGCCAGGCCCAGGCGCACCCGATCCTTGACGCCAACCCAGCAGATCCGCGCCGGCAGGCCCTGGAAGGCGATGCGCTCGCGGGCCATGTCGAGCCAGTTGTGCAGGTGGGGATCGTCCGGGATCAGCTCCTTCACCTTCTGGTCGGTCTTGTAGATGTCTTCCGGATCACCGGAGAGGGCCACCCAGCGGAACGGGCCAATGCCCTCGCAGAACAGCGGGCGGATATAGGCCGGCACGAAGCCCGGGAAGTCGAAGGCATTCTTGACCCCCTCTTCCAGCGCCATCTGGCGGATGTTGTTGCCGTAATCGAGCGTGGCGGCGCCGCGGGATTGCAGGGTCAGCATGGCTTCGACCTGACGGGCCATGGAGCGGCGAGCCGCCACGTTGACCTCGTCCGGTGCACTCTTTTGTAGATCGCGCCATTGGGCCACGCTCCAGCCCTGGGGCAGGTAGCCGTGTACCGGGTCATGGGCGGAGGTCTGGTCGGTCACCACGTCCGGCGTGATGCCGCGAGCCACCAGCTCGGCGAAGACGTCGGCGGCGTTGCCGAGCAGGCCGACGGAGACGGCGGTGCCGCTGCGTTTGGCCTCCTCGACCATGGCCAGCGCCTCATCCAGGCTGTGGGCCTTCTTGTCGACGTAGCGGGTCTTGAGACGGAAGTCGATGCGGGTCTCGTCGCACTCCACCGCGATCATGGAGAAGCCGGCCATGGTGGCGGCCAGCGGCTGGGCACCGCCCATGCCACCCAGGCCCCCGGTCAGGATCCAGCGCCCCTTGGGCTCGCCGTTGAAGTGCTGGTTGGCCACCGCGAAGAAGGTCTCGTAGGTGCCCTGCACGATGCCCTGGGTGCCGATGTAGATCCAGGAACCAGCGGTCATCTGGCCGTACATCATCAAACCCTTTTTATCGAGCTCGTTGAAGTGCTCCCAGTTGGCCCAGTGGGGCACCAGGTTGGAGTTGGCGATGAGCACCCGCGGCGCATCCTTGTGGGTCTGGAACACCCCGACCGGCTTGCCGGATTGCACCAGCAGGGTCTGATCGTCCTCGAGCCGGGTCAGCACCTCGACGATCTTGTCATAGCAGGCCCAGTTGCGGGCGGCGCGGCCGATGCCGCCGTACACCACCAGGGACTGGGGATGCTCGGCAACATCCGGATCCAGGTTGTTCATCAGCATCCGCAGTGGCGCTTCGGTGAGCCAGCTCTTGGCGGTCAGCTGGGTGCCGTGGGGAGCACGGATCACGCGGCTCGGATCGTGGCGGGGATCCTGGTGTTGTACAGACATAGACACTCCTTGTTTAGCGATGCAGTCAGGCGGCGCGGTGCGCCACTACTTGGTCAACTGGTGAACCAGGCGCGCAGCCACGCGGGCACTGCGGTTGTCCTGATCCAGGTTCGGGTTGTACTCGGCCAGATCGGCGAGCCTGAGCTTGCCGCTGGCCCGGATATGGGCGATGAGCGGTTCGATGACCGCCAGCTCCACGCCGCGAGCGGCGGGAGCGCTCACTCCCGGCATCACCGCCGCCGGCAGCACGTCGAGATCGATGGTGAGATAGAGGTGGTCGCAACGGGCGATGAAGGCATCCAGCCCGCCTAGCAAGGCTGGCAGCTCGGTCTGCGTCATCGCCTCGTCCAGCACGTGCCAGACTCCCAGCGCCTCGGCGCGGGCAAAGAGCGCCGCGGTATTGGCGGTTTCGGCCACCCCGAGACAGGCATAGTGAAAGGGGGTGCCCTGGGCGGCGCATTGCTGGGCAATCTGGAAGAAGGGGGTGCCCGAGCTCGCCTGCTCCTGTTTCATGCGCAGATCGAAGTGGGCGTCGAAATTGATGATCCCGACCCGCCCTTCGCCGCCAAGATGACGGTTCAGGCCGCTCCAGCTGCCAAACGCCACCTCGTGGCCGCCTCCCAGCACCAGGGGGAAGTGCCCCTGATCCAGCGCACTCGCGACCCGCTCGGCCAAGCGCCCGTGGGCGGCATCGAGATCGCCGTCCTCACAGGCCAGATCCCCGCCGTCATAGACGGGGGCGCCCAGATGCCAGGCCGTGTTGGTCAGCAGCTTGCGCACCGCCAGCGGTGCACCGGCCGCGCCTACTCGTCCCTTGTTGCGGCGGACCCCTTCGTCACAGGCAAAGCCGAGCAGCACCACGCCGGGTTCGCGATTCTCCTGCCAGGGTTGCACCCTATCGTGCCAGCGCAGGGCCAACTCACCGTCTTCGGGATCCTGACGCCCCTGCCAGACCGACATGTCGATCCCGTTGAACTTATCCATGAAGGGTCTCCTCCCCGTTGACCACACGGCTCACCAGCTGATCGACACCGATGAGGTAGCTGAGCTCGGCCGGATGGCCGCAGTTCCAGACAAGGAAATCCGCCAGCATGCCGACCTTGAGCTGCCCCAGCCGTTCCTGCTCGCCAAGCGCCCTGGCGGCGTGGCGGGTCACCCCGGCCATGGCCTCCACCGGGGTCAGGCCAAACAGGGTGCAGGCCATGTTCATGGCCATGCGCAGGGAAACGATGGGAGCCGTGCCCGGGTTGATGTCGGAGGAGACAGCCATGGGTACCCCCGCCTTGCGCAAGGCGGCGATCGGGGGCAGCTTGGTCTCCTTGAGGAAATAGAAAGCGGTGGGCAGCAGGGTGGCGACCACGCCACGGTGGGCCAGCGCCTGGATCCCGTCCTGATCCAGATATTCCAGATGATCCACCGAGAGGGCGCCGAAGTGGGCGGCGAGCGTGCTGCCCCCCAGGTTGGAGAGCTGATCCATGTGCCCTTTCACCGCGAGGTTGTACTGATCCGCCGCCAGATAGACTTGCTCGGTCTGGGCAAGGGAGAAGCCGATGTGTTCGCAGAAGACATCCACCGCATCCGCGAGACCTGCCTCGGCCGCCGCCGGGATGATCTCCTGGCAGATGGTCTCGACCCAGGAGTCTGGATCGTCGCGATACTCCGGCGGCACCGCATGGGCCGCCAGCAGCGTGGTCTTGACCCGGATGGGCTGCGTCTCTCCCAGACGACGGGCCACCCGCAACATCTTGAGCTCGTCTTCCAGGGTGAGGCCGTAGCCGGACTTGATTTCGACTGTGGTGACCCCTTCCCGGATCAGGGACTTGATCCGCGGCAACGCCAGCTCATAGAGCCGCTCCTCGCTGGCTGCCCGGGTGGCGCGCACCGTGCTGATGATACCGCCCCCCTTGCGGGCAATCTCCGCATAGGGGACCCCCTTCTGGCGCAGCTCGAACTCTTCGGCGCGGCTGCCGGCGAAGATGAGGTGGGTGTGACAATCGATAAGACCGGGGGTGACCAGCTTCCCCTTCATGTCCTGCCAGGAGGCGGCATAGGGGCCCTTGAGATCCTGCATGGGGACCAGAGCGTGGATCTTGCCATCCCGCACGCCAAGGGCATGGGGCTCCAGCAGGCCGTAGTCCGCCAGATCGGGGCGCAGGGTGGCGGGTGTCACGTTGAGCCAGACCCGCTCGCAGTTCAACAGTTCCTTGTTCATACCGACCTCTAAATGTATATACAATAATTTATAACCGATCTCTGAAAAGAAAGGAAGGATCAAATTCACATCTTGATAACAGCGGCTTTATTAGAGTGTAAGCACAAAAAAGCCCACCGAGAGGTGGGCTTTTAAATGCTTAATTTGTATATACAACTATGCGAGACGCGTCTTGGAGCTCAGCTTGTAGCGGGAACCCGGCGACAGCAATCTGGCATAGGAGACCAGACAGCCGTCTGACCAGGTGCGCCGGTGCAGCAGCAGGCAGGGGGTGTCGACCCTCACTTGCAGCAGTCCGGCTTCACCAGCACTCGGCAACACGGCTTCTACCACGTGCTCCATCTCGGAGAGGGGGCAGATCTCCATCAGATAGCTGTTTGGCGTCTGCTGGGTGAAATCCTGCTCGCCATAACCGGGCAGTCGCTCGGCATCGACGAAGCGCTCCTCCAGTTGCAGCGGCTCCCCATCGGCCTGATGGACGATGAGGCTGTGAAAGGTGGGCGCCCCGACCCGCAGGCCCAGACGTACCGCTACTTTCTCGTCGGCGGCCTGACGTTGCAGCCGGATCACCCGCGCGCTGTACTCGCTGCCCCGCTCGGCGATCTCGTCTGCAATATTGCGAATCGCCAGGAGCGGCGACTCGGTACGCCTGTCGGCCACGAAACTGCCGGATCCGGCGGTGCGCACCAGCCAGCCTTCGGCCACCAGCTCACGCAGCGCCTTGTTCACCGTCATGCGGCTCACGGCAAACTGCTCGCACAGGGCGGCCTCGGTCGGGATCCGGTCGCCCGCCTGATAGTGGCGTTCGCGGATCCCGTCCAGGATGTGCTGCTTTATCTGAAGGTAGAGCGCAGGAGCCACCGGATGGTCCTCAGCGGCGACGATGGGGCGGACGCATGTCCGGCCAGGCGCGATAGACGTCAGGGATCTGGTCAGGGCCGCTGATGCAGAGATCGAGATCGTGCAGCAGGCCATCCTTGATGCCGTAGATCCAGCCGTGCACCGCCAGCTCCTGCCCCTTGCGCCAGGCATTCTGGATGATGGTGGTGTGACAGACGTTGGCGACCTGCTCGGCCACGTTCAGCTCGCACAGGTAGTCGAAGCGCTCGTGCTCATCCTCGATGGCTTCGAGCTGTTCGCCGTATTTGAAGTAGACGTCCTTGATGTTGCGCAGCCAGTTGTCGATGAGACCCAGCTCCTGGTTCTGCATCGCAGCCTTGACGCCACCGCAGCCATAGTGGCCGCAGACGATGATGTGCTTCACCTTGAGCACCTCCACCGCGTATTGCAGCACCGAGAGGCAGTTGAAATCGGTGTGCACCACCAGGTTGGCGACGTTGCGGTGGACAAAGACGTCCCCCGGCAAGAGCCCCATCAGCTGGTTGGCGGGAACCCGGCTGTCGGAACAGCCGATCCAGAGGTACTCGGGTGCCTGCTGGGCGGACAGGGTAGCGAAGAAATTGGGATCCTCGGCCTTGATCCGTTCCGCCCACTCGCGGTTGTTGGTAAACAAGTCGTTCAACAGTTTCACTTCTGCTCTCCCTACTGTGGCAGTGGCGGCAACATACCATACACAAGGGTAACCAAGGCAAGGCCGACCAGATCCCCGCAAAACAAAAACAGGGCCATCAGGCCCTGCTTCTTACCGGAGGAGGCCGTCAGGCATCCATGGCATCTTTCAGCTTCTTGAGCGCGTTTTTCTCAAGCTGGCGCACCCGCTCGGCCGAGACGCCGTAAGTATCGGCCAGCTCCTGCAGGGTGGTCTTGCTCTCGTCATCGAGCCAGCGGGCACGGATGATGTGCTGGCTGCGCTCGTCCAGGGTCGCCATGGCCGCACTCAGACGACGGGTGGCATGGCTGTCCCAGTTGTCGTTCTCGATGTTCGCGGCGAGATCGGAAGATTTGTCTTCCAGATAGTGCACCGGCGCGAAACCACCCTCGTCTTCATCGTCACCGACCAGATCGAAAGCCTGATCGTAATTGCTCATGCGCGCTTCCATCTCGGTGACGTCGGCAGCGGATACCCCGAGGTCGGCAGCCACGGCCTGCACCTCTTCGTGGTTCAGCCAGCCCAGACGCTTCTTGGACTTGCGCAGGTTGAAGAACAGCTTGCGCTGGGCCTTGGTGGTCGCCACCTTGACCATGCGCCAGTTGCGCAACACATATTCGTGGATTTCGGCCTTGATCCAGTGTACGGCGAAGGAGACCAGACGCACGCCCACGCTCGGGTCGAAGCGTTTGACGGCTTTCATCAGGCCGATGTTGCCTTCCTGCACCAGATCGGCCTGAGGCAGGCCATAGCCAGAGTAGCTCTTGGCCACGTGAACGACAAAACGCAGGTGCGACATAACGAGCTGGCGTGCAGCTTCGAGATCGCCATCCTGCTGCAGACGCATCGCCAGTTCGCGCTCTTCCTCTGCGCTCAGCACAGGGATCGAGTTGACGGCCTGGATATAGCCTTCCAGACTACCTTGCGGAATCAGAGCCATAGTGCGTTGCAATGAAGTTCCCATGTTCTACCTCTTACTTTTCAATCGAATCAGTCTAACACCCTGAGAAGACGTGTCTACCGACCAGGTATCATTCTGCGTGCTGCATCATACATCACCCCAGCATGAACCCGGCCTATCTTAGGCTGACGGCATGAATCATAAATGAACAGTCAAAAAAAAGGGGTCACAGTAAAGGACCCCTGAAAAGTAGCATGCTAAGTCCATTGTTGCGGAGCTCGCAACCTTCACATGCTTGCCAAGTCAGACGAGCAAGGCATAGGGGCCATACCCGTATTCATTCTGCTGCAGTCAGTAGACCATTGATAAATCAAAAGGTTCAGAGGATCCACATATGATCCTCGACGCAGACACAATTCAGATTACTCTGAGAAAGTGGCCCGTGCCAGAAACGGGCCACTCTTTTACTTGATCCAGTTCGCAAAATCCAGCGCTTTAAAATGCTGACAAATTAATCAGGACGGTTCTATGTCGCGAATGTGCCTGTGCACCGAGAACCAGGAGGCGATCAACCCCAGCAGGGCGCCCAGCAGTATGAGATTGAAGCCGTCGAACGCCCCCATCCCCACCAGACGGAAGTTGCTGTTGTAGAGCCCCGCCAGCTCCTTCACCACCCCCTCGCTCCAGATCACCATTACCTCGGTCAGCCACCAGGCCAGCATGCCGCCGATGACCCCGAACCAGATGCCCGTATAGAGGAAGGGACGGTGGATGAAGGCATCGGTCGCGCCCACCAGCTTGAGCACTTCAATCTCGGAACGCTGGTTCAGAATGTTCAGGCGCAGGGTGTTGCCCACGATCAGCAACACAGCGGAAAGCAGCAACACCGCGATACCTGTAATGGTGTGGCGCAGCAGGTTCATGATCCCCTGCAACCGGGTCAACCACTGCAGATCCAGCTTGCCCTGCTCGATACCGGGCTCGTTCTCCAGCTTGGCAAGCAGCTCGGCGGCCCCTTCCGGATTCTGCCAGCGCGGATCCGGGATCACGCTCAGCACCGGCGGCAGCGGGTTGCTGTCCAGATAATCCAGGGCATCACCGAAACCGGAGATCTCCCGAAATTCCCTGAGCGCCTCGTCACGGTTCATATAAGTGACGGACTCCACTTCCGGATAGAGCAGGATCCGCTGCTTCATGTCGAGGATGCTCTGCTCCGGCAGGTCCTTGCGCAGATAGAGAGAGATCTGGGAGCTGGTCTGCCAGCTCCCCTCCACCACTTCGGCATTCTTCAGCAATACGTGGAAACAGGAAGGCAGCGCCAGACTCACGCCAAGCACCGCCAGGGTCATCAGGGAGGCGAGCGGGTTGCGCCACAGCTCACCCAGGCTGGCAAAGGCCTGGCGCACGTGATCCACGCCATACATCATCAAGCGACGCAACGGCGGCTGTTTATGACGAACAATAGCCATCAGCGATCCTCCCCGGACGAATACATGCGACCCGCCTTGAGGGTCAGGGTGCGGTAGCGCATCCGGGCGATCAGCCCCAGATCGTGAGTGGCAATCAGCACGGAGACGCCGAAGCGGTTGAACTCCTCGAACAGGCGCATGATGTCCATGGAAAGCTGGGGATCCAGATTGCCGGTCGGCTCGTCCGCCAGCAGCAGGGGGGGCTTGTTGACGATGGCGCGGGCGATGCCGACCCGTTGCTGCTCACCACCGGAGAGCATGCGCGGCTGGTAGCGCTCCTTGCCGAGCAGCCCGACCTTGTCCAGCGCCGCCGCCACCCGCTTGTTGATGTCCCCATGGCTGTAGCCATCGATCACCAGGGGTAGGGCGACGTTGTCGAACACGGTACGATCCATCAGCAGGCGGTGATCCTGGAAGATCATGCCGATCTGGCGGCGCACGTAGGGGATCTGACTGCGCTGGATGTGGCTGACGTCATCGCCGTGGAAGAAGACGCGGCCGTCGGTCGGCCGTTCCATCACGCTGATGAGCTTGAGGAGGGTACTCTTGCCCGCCCCCGAATGGCCGGTCAGGAAGGCCATCTCCCCCTTGCGCAGGTGAAAACTGACCTTTTGCAGCGCTTGATGACCGCCACTGTAGACCTTGCTGACCTTGTCAAAACGAATCATAACGGTTCCCTGAGATTGACAAACCCCGACCGGGATAAAGCATGGGGCGCTCACTCCCCCGTACCGGCACAACACCTGGATGACAACACCGGTCACAACCATGCCACATGTCATCCTTGCCCGGATGAGCCATGCCTACGCCCTCATAGTGACATACCCCGACCGGAGTCGGGGTATGGAACACATGCTTGTCACGGCCGGGCCGACTCATGTCAGCCGGATTTATTCTTCGCGGCTGAAGAGCGCCTCGATAAAATCGTTGGCGACGAACGGGCGCAGATCGTCGATCCCCTCGCCCACCCCGATGTAGCGGATCGGGATCTGGAACTTGTCGGCCACCGCGAAGATGACCCCCCCCTTGGCAGTGCCGTCCAGCTTGGTGAGGGTAATGCCGGTCAGGCCCACCGCCTCGCTGAACAGCTTGGCCTGGCTCAATGCGTTCTGGCCGGTGCCTGCGTCCAGAGTCAGCATGATCTCGTGGGGTGCCGCATCGTCCAGCTTCTTCATCACCCGCACCACCTTCTTGAGCTCCTCCATCAGGTTGCTCTTGTTCTGCAGGCGGCCGGCGGTATCGGCGATCAGCACATCAGCCCCGCGGGAGCGGGCAGCCTCAATGGCGTCATAGATGACGGAGGCGGAGTCTGCACCGGTGTGTTGGGCAATCACCGGAATGTTGTTGCGCTGACCCCACACCTGCAGCTGCTCGACCGCAGCGGCACGGAAGGTATCGCCAGCGGCCAGCATCACGCTCTTGCCCTCGGCCTGGAACTGCTTGGCCAGTTTGCCGATGGTGGTGGTCTTGCCGACGCCGTTCACACCGACCATCAGGATGACGTAAGGCTTCTTGCTGGTGTCGATCACCAGGGGCTGCTCGACCTTGGCCAGCATCTCGCCCATGTCCTGTTTGAGCAGACCGTAGAGCGCCTCGGCATCCTTGAGCTGCTTGCGGTCCGCGTGCTGTACCAGCCCCTCGATGATGCGGGTGGTGGTGTCGACGCCAAGATCGGCGGTCAGCAGCTGAGTCTCCAGCTCTTCGAACAGATCGTCATCGATCTTCTTGCCGCTGAACAGGCCGAAGAAACCGGAACCGATATTCTCCCTGGTACGCACCAGGCTGCGCTTGAGGCGGGCAAAGAAGCCCTCCCGCTGCGGCTTCTCCTGAGTGTCGTCGTCCACCTTGGCGGCCAGTGGCAGAGCGGCCAGAGCGGCGGCCTCAGCCTCCATCGCGGCGACCAGACGCAAATCTTCCGCTCGCTGGGCCTCTTTGGCGACACGAGCTTCCTCGGCAGCCTGAGCTTCGGCGGCAATACGAGCCTCTTCCGCAGCGCGAGCTTCGGCGGCAATACGAGCTTCTTCTGCTGCACGGGCTTCGGCAGCGATGCGAGCCTCTTCTGCGGCGCGTGCCTCGGCAGCAATACGAGCTTCTTCCGCAGCGCGGGCTTCGGCGGCCACACGGGCTTCTTCTGCGGCGCGGGCTTCGGCGGCAAGACGAGCTTCTTCCGCAGCGCGGGCTTCGGCAGCAATACGAGCTTCTTCCGCGGCACGGGCTTCGGCGGCAACACGGGCTTCTTCTGCGGCGCGGGCTTCGGCGGCAATACGGGCTTCTTCCGCGGCGCGGGCTTCGGCGGCAATACGGGCTTCTTCCGCGGCGCGAGCTTCGGCGGCAATACGGGCCTCTTCCGCAGCGCGGGCTTCGGCGGCAACACGAGCTTCTTCTGCTGCACGAGCCTCGGCGGCAATACGGGCTTCTTCTGCGGCACGGGCTTCCGCAGCGCGAGCCTCGGCGGCAACAATGGCTTCGTCTGCGACCTGAGCTTCGGTGGCGATCAAGGCCTCATTGACGATGACGGGCTCAAGCTCGCCCTCCGGCTCTTCCACAACCAGGGGGCCTTCGTCAGGGCCGCTCAGCGTCGCTTCGGGCTTGGCGGCGGGGGCATCAGCCGGGGCAACATCGGCGACAGGCGCGGGAACAGCAGCTGCCTCCGACTCGACTACCGCCGGGGTAGCGTCGGGCGCCTGCGATAGAACGACCTCAGCCTCTTCTTTCTTGCGGCCGAAACCCAACCAGGAAAACAAACCTTTTGCCATCTAAAAATACTCACATCAAAGGCTGACTGCTAAGATAGCCGTCCCTCGGCGGGTCGGCATAAAAATGAACCGCCTTATACTATCACTTTATTTTCTGACGACGAAACGCGATGCCCAGAGTGAAATCCAGCCGTAACAGCCCGAGCAAGAGCCCGGCCCCCCAGGGGCGAGCGGGCGTGGTACGAATCATCAGCGGTCAATGGAAGGGGCGCAAACTCCCCGTCAGGGATGTGGAAGGGCTCAGACCCACCACGGATCGCGTCAAGGAGACCATCTTCAACTGGCTGGCTCCCCACGTGCGCGGTACCCGCTGCCTGGATCTGTTCGCCGGCAGCGGCGGGCTGGGGCTGGAAGCCTTGTCCCGCTATGCCGAACAGGTCACCCTGATCGAGATGGACAGAGGCGCCGCCGACCAGCTCAAGAAGAACCTGACGACCCTGGGCAGCAGCCAGGGGCAGGTGATCCAGGCTGATGCCGTGAGCTGGCTGCAAGGCACGGCCACCCCCTTCGATCTGGTCTTTCTGGACCCACCGTTTCGTCGCGAGCTGCTGCCCCAAGTGTGCGAGCTGCTGGAGCAACGCGGCTGGCTGGCATCCGATGCCCTCATCTATCTGGAGCGGGAAAAAGAGATGGCCGATCTGGCGCTGCCCGCCAGCTGGAAACTACTCAAGGACAAGCAGGCTGGTCAGGTCTGCTATCAGCTCTATCTGCGGGACACCAAGCATGACGCAGCGGTTTAAAGGGGAGATGGGCACAGTCCCCTTCTCCGTCAATTTGGACAACGGCTCAAGGACAAGCAGGTCGATCACATCAGGCCTGCTATCAACTCTATGTACGGGAGGTAAACGATGAAGCGGGTGTTTAATCTGTTGGCGATGGGGGTGCTGCTGTTCTTCTGGTTCGGTGTGGCACTCGCCCTGCTGGGCACCCTGCCGGGCAAACTGAACGGCTTTCTGCCGGTGTGCGGCGTCATCGTGATATTGATGCACTGGGTACAGGCCAGCATGATCAAGGCGGCCTGCAAACCCTACTTCGCGGTCACTCGTCTCGAATTCACCCAGGTGCTGATCTTCGGGGTGTTCGGCATGATGGATATCCGCACCAAGCTGCAGGCCATCATAGACGCCAGGAAGAAGGGAGAGACTCCCCCCAGGGCCGACTAGGCCACCCCCGGCCCGACCAGAAGGAGTGATTCGTCACTCCTTTTGCGTTTTTCCGAGGCTGATTCCCAGCTTGATGGAGAGAGCGGCGAGCAGCAGCAGCATGGCAATGAGGGAGAAGAAGTTGCTGCCAAGCTCGGGGTACTGCACCTTGACCAGGGCAGAATGGCCGAACACGCCGATAAAGAAGCAGAGCAGAATGCAGCTGGGTGTGTTGCCCACCATGGGCTCATGGCGATAGTGCTGATAGAGCTGGCTGGCCGCCAGCAACAGGGCGATGAGGGGGTAGAAGGAGAAGGGGACGACCGACTCCGTCAAGGCCGACAGGAAGGCATCGCCACAGATACCGATCAGCAGGGCCAGCACCAGGGGCTTCTTCGGAATCGCGTTCGGTTCATGCATGAGGCTGTCCATCCTTGCGTTATGTGAGAGATTCGTGGCGCTTGCGGTTCTGCACCTCGGCGCCCATGGCGATCATCCGCAACTGGCTGATGGTGCGCTCCGACAGTGCCTTGCACTCTTCCGGAGTCATGTCGAGGGCGTCTGCACCGGCGCTGAAGACGATGGTCACCATGGCCTCCGCCTGGATATAGGCCTCTTCCCGTGGCGCCTGCGTGGTGGCTTCCAGATAATCGGTCAGCTCGGCGATGAAGTGCTGGATCTCCCGAGCCACCGCCTGACGGAATGCAGCCGAGGTGCCGGAGCGCTCGCGCAGCAGTAGCCGGAAGATGTTCGGGTTGTTTTCGACGAATTCCATGAAGGTCTGCACCGAGGTGCTGATGACGCTGCCACCACCGGCAATGCGCTGGCGCGCCTGGCGCATCAGTTGGCGCAGGGTCAGCCCTCCCTCGTCCACCAGCGTCAGCCCCAGCTCTTCCATGTCCCGAAAGTGGCGATAGAAGGAGGTCGGCGCTATGCCCGCCTCTCTGGCCACTTCCCGCAGGCTGAGGTTGGAGAAACTGCGGTTGGCGCAGAGTTGACTGAACGCCGCCTCGATCAGCGTACGCCGGGTTTTTTCTTTTTGTTGCGCGCGAATACCCACGAAAACAGTCACCTTGAGATTAGCGAGGCCAGATGATAACCCGAAGGCGGGGCCGGGATCAGGTTTGTCTCCGACTTTTTTACCATTGACCCGCATTCCGGCTCAATGGAGAATAGTGAACAGCTGTTCGCTGAAAGGAGCCGAGTGAAATGGACCGCCCCCCGATCATCATGACCAACACCCTGCTGTTCGCCCTCTCCGGGCTGACGGCACTGATAGCGGTCCCCTGGTATGGACTGAGCCAGGGCTACGACCTCTGGCAGTGGCTCTGCTTCCTGCTGCTGTTCTGCTATTGCGGCATCTCCATCACCGCCGGCTACCACAGGCTCTGGTCCCACAAGGCCTACAAGGCGCACCCGGCCCTGCAATGGATCTTCGCCATCGGAGGCGCGCTCGCCCTGCAGAACTCGGCGCTGCACTGGTCCTCGGATCATCGCCGCCACCACCGCCACGTGGATGACAACCAGAAGGATCCCTACAGTGCGGGTCGCGGCTTCTGGTACTCCCACATCGGCTGGATGCTGCGGGAATACCAGCGCGATACCTACCACGACTACAGCAATGTGCGCGACCTGCAAAACAACCCCGTGGTCGCCTTCCAGCACAGGCACTATCTGGCCCTGGCTCTGGTCACCAACATCGGCATTCCGCTGCTGCTCGGCCTCCTGCACGGGGATCTGCTCGGCATGATGTTGCTGGCCGGGGTGCTGCGCATGGTGATGACCCATCACACCACCTTCTTCATCAACTCCCTGGCCCACATCTGGGGCAGCCAGCCGTTCACGGATCGCAACAGCGCCCGGGACAACGGCATCCTGGCCTTCTTCACCTTTGGCGAGGGCTATCACAACTTCCATCACCTGTTCGAGAACGACTACCGCAACGGTATTCAGTGGTGGCAGTTCGATCCCACCAAGTGGCTGATCCGCACCGCCGCCTGGTGCGGGCTCGCCAAAGACCTGAGATCCTGCCCGGAGGAACGCATCGAACAGGCCAGGCTGGAGATGCAACTCAAGCGCGCCCAGGCCAGAGTGCACAAACAGGACGACAGGGAACGCTGGCAGGCACTGCTGCAGGAGGAGTACGACAAGCTGAGCCTGCAGATCCAGCACTACTATGCCAGCCGCAAGTCACTGCTGGAGCAGCGCAAGCGCACAGCCCTCGCACGCTACGACAGGCTCAGGCTGCAACTGGAGTACCGCACGTTGCGAGACGGTTTCCTCGTTGCCAAGCGCAACTGGAGTCGTCTGCTGGCGGGCCTCGCCTGATCGCCGAGACATCACGCAAAAGACCGCCAGCAGGCGGTCTTTTTGATTGGGCAAACGGACGGCGGGCATAAAAAAAGGCGCTGTCCCAATTATGTGTTGGAAGGCTAATCTGGAAGTAGGTCATCACCGCGAGGACCTTCATCATGGATACGCCAGCCTTCCAACACCTGTTGTCCCTCTTTCCATTACTTACTCTGCGTCAGCGCCGTGTCGCTCAGCATGAGCTAGCCGCTCCACACCCGATTACGTCCCTCCATGCCCAGTTACCCACATGCTGCGGCTGTCCCCACTGCCAGGCGGATGCCACCCAGCTGGCCTCCTGGGGCTGGAGCCGTGGGCTGCGTCGTTACCGTTGTAAGCAGTGTCGGCGAACCAGCTCCCTCCTCACCAAGACGCCTTTGGCCAGATTACGTAAGGCTGAGCATTGGGAGGACTACGCCCAGGCTCTCATCGACGGGCTCACTGTCCGCCAGGCCGCCGTCCGCTGCGGTGTTTGCAAGAACACCGCCTTCTTGTGGCGTCACCGCTTCCTGAAGGCGATGGCAAACCACCAGGCAACACGGGAAGAAGGCATTGTGGAAGTGGATGAAACCTTCTTCCTCGAATCGTTCAAGGGGCAGCGAGGGTTGCCTCGTCCGGCAAGACATCGTGGCGGGAAAGGGCGTACCCGGGGGACCGGGCGGGATTACATCCCGGTGATGGTGGTGCAGGACAGGGCGGGCCATCAAGCCGACTTTCAGCTGGAAAGGCTGGATGCGCAGACGGTGAAAGCGGTGTTGCAGCCACTCATCGCGCCCGATGCAGTGCTCTGCAGTGATGGTGCAGGGGTGTATGCCAGTTTCAGCCAAGCGCGGGGCATAACACATCAGGTGGTGTACAACCGTCGAGGTGAGCGAGTCATTGGGGCATACCACATCCAGCATGTGAACGGATATCACCGGCGGTTGAAGGAGTGGATGGAACGATTCCATGGAGTCGCAACCCACTACCTGAGGAATTATCTGGGCTGGCGCAGGATGCTGGAACGTTACGGCAGGGAGGTAAATACCAAGATGTGTTTGCATGAGGCGCTAGGGCACCCGATGCAACACGTAATTGGGACATAGCCTAAAAAAATGGGGCAACATTCGCATGTCACCCCCTCGCAAATAGCATGTTCCATATTGGGCTCCCGCAACCACGGGGGTCTGTCTGGCATCACGGGTTTCCGCTCCCGATCCGCCTCGCCTGCCGGAGCAATCCGGTTGGCCCATTTCCCCTGTTGCCGTCACCCACACGGCAGACCAGCCGCCGTGTTTGTCCTTGCACTCGAGATACTACGCAGTTAAATAAAATAAAAAACCGTTCTACACGCACCTCTATGCAGTCGAGGCCCCTGGATTGTTACTCCGCTCTTAATATAAATCGATTAAAAACAATACTATACAATCCAGTCCCGTCTTTGGATGGCAAACGTTATCCTCGAAGGCGCACAAGGCTTTGCGAGATCTCGCACAAGGCGGATCCCACTCACAACCAACGGTGCAAAGGTAACCAATCGCTCAATTGCGCCAGCAGGCGCCGCCATGCAGAGGGGGACGCCGCCACCGGGTGCACGGCCTGCTGCAACCAGCCATCAATGAGTTGCTGCAACTCGTCGCACAACCTCGGGCTATGGAGGTGCAGCATCAACTCGGTGTTGAGCATCAGGGAGCGGGGATCCAGGTTGAAACTGCCGAGCAGCGCCTCCTCCTTCCCCATCAGGATCAGCTTGGCATGCAGACTGAACGCCTCCGTCGTCAGCTCGAACAGGGTGACCCCCTGACACTCGAGCCAGGGGCGGTGACGTCGATAGGCGCCATAGACCAGGGGCACGTCCGTGCTGGCCAGGGAGTTGGTCAGGATCTCGATGTCGACCCCCTGCCGTCGCTGCCCCTTGAGCCGGCGACGCAGCCCCCGTGTCAGGATCAGGTAAGGGCTCACCAACCTCAGGGCCCCCTGATTGCTCGCCAGCATGCGTCCCAGCAGGGGCGCCGTGGTCGGCCGGGCGACCAGCCCCTTGCCGGGGCGATCGAACCAGCACTGCCCTCGCCCGGGATGCCAGCAAAGGGGAACGGGGCACTCATCAAACAGAGTGGCCGGCAGATCATAGGCGGCCGCCATGGCGGGGTCGGTCAGGGTCAGCAGGAAATCGTTCAGGGCCCGGGTTTCGGCTGGCAGCAAGGGGCGTCTCAACAGGCGACGGACCGGGTGGCTCCAGCGACTGTGCCAGAACAGCGCGAACCCCTGCTCGGCCTGCTGACAGAGGGGGCCGCGGCAGACCAGATCCAGGTCGATGAAGTGAGGCGGCATCCCCAGCCCGAAGTAACGATCACCAATATTGCGCCCGCCGATCACCGCCTGGCTGCCATCCACCAGCAGCAGCTTGTTGTGCATCCGGTGATTGATGCGGCGAAAGCTCAGCACCCCTTCCAGTAGCAAGGTAAGGGGACGCCAGCCCCGCAGCCAGAAGGGGTTGAACAGGCGCACCTCGATGCCCGGTTCCGCCGCCACCGCCTCCAGAAAGCGGTTCTCCCCGCCGTAGAGATCATCGATGAGCAGTTGCACTACCACTCCGCGCCGGGCCGCCCGCACCAGCTCCGCCAGCAGCAGCTTGCCGCTGCCGTCCTCTTCCCAGCTGTAATACTGGGCGAGGATCCGGTGGCGAGCCTGGCGGATCAACTGGCATCGGGCCTTCAGGGCGGCGCCGGGATCGGCGAGCAAGGCAAAGTCGGCGGGGATCAAGGGTCATCTCCCTGTCATCTGGTGGTGGCATAACCCAGACAACCGCCCCGATAGCCCAGTGTCAAGGAGCCGATGATGGAACTGCGCGACCACCCCTCCCTCAGTCAGAGACCTCATGCCAGCCAACCGGATCCCACCCCGGCCAGGCTGTTGATGCCCTGGTACCAGCAGCACCGGGATCTGGGCTGGGAACCCCTTGCGCAGCATCACGAGGATCCCCTCCCCGGCCAGCATTGACAGGCTCAGGGCTGCACCGCCTCGATGGCCTCTGACTTGCCCTCCAGCTGGGGCAGGCTGAAACGGTAGGCCACGTAGTATTTGTAGATGGTGCCAACGTAGTTGATGGGCCCCTGGCCCACGTCGTTGGCCACCAGCTGCTCCACATTGCCGAACCAGACGTTCGGATCCAGCCCCTTGTCGGCCGCCTTGGCCTGCAATGCCTGGACCCGGTTCGGACCCGCATTGTAGGCGGCCAGGGCGAACAGATGGCGATTGAGCCTGTCCATCCCGGGATCATTGAAGTAGGTGTCCAGGATGAGCCGCATGTAGCGACAGGCCGCCTCCACATTGCCCTCCAGACTGGTGAGTCTGGCGCCTCGGATCCCCACCTCCTTGCCGGTGCTCGGCAGCAATTGCATGATGCCGACGGCCCCCCGGTGAGAGCCGACATTGGGATTGAGCCCCGACTCCTTGTAAGCCAGCGCGGCCAGCATCAGCCAGTCCAGCTGATACTTGTCCGCCTGGGCCTCCAGTACCTTGCGAATGGTCGACAGTCGCCCCAGCGGGTCCGGCGCCAGTATGTTGCTCATGCGGTCGCTCTGCGCCAGCAGGCGGCGCAATGTCATGTCACTGTAGAGGGTCCGCTTGCTCGACTCCGAGATGTAGGCGTTCACCGCCTTGAGCAGCTCCGGGCTGTTGTTGCGCAGGGCCCAGGCGCTGCGCCCCTTGTCCCGCAGCGGAATCAGCCTGTGGGCCTTGAGGCCGCCAATCATGTCGAGCCAGATCCGCCCCTTGAAGCTGTCGGTGACCGTCAGCGGAATGATCCCGGCTGACACCATCTCCAGCAGGTCCCCATCCTGCAGGTATTCGGGAACCGTCTCGATGTAGACCGGGGGCAACCCCAGCTCCCGAAACAGCCAGTTGAGCTGGTGCAGGCTCTCGAAATAACTGGAGCTGGCTCGCACCCAGATCCGCCGGCCGGACAGCTGGGTGATGCGATTGAAGGCAGGGAGATCCCGCTGGCTCACCACCCACTCCTCGATGGGGGCGATCAGCGGCTGGGAGAAGGTCACCTGCTCGCGCCGGGTGGGGGTGACCGTCAGGTTGGCGGCCACCAGATCCCCGCGCCCCTCGGCCAGATAGTCCAGCAGCTTGTCCTGGCGCACCGGGATATAAATGATCTTGAGCTTGAGCTTCTCCTTGGCCAGGTAGGTCTGGTTCAACCAACGCTCGAATCCCTGAAGCTGATTGACCAGGATGCCGTACTGGGCTCCCTTGTCGAAAAAGAAAAACCCCCGCTCATAGACCACCAGGGCCCTGAGCTCTTTTTTTTGCAGGATGTGTTCGAGATCACCGGCCTGGGGCAGCAACTGCGGCTTGAGATCCGCCGCCAGCAGAGGGAGAGAGCAGAGAGCCAGCAGGGCCCAGATCCATCGCCGCATCATGATTTAACCACCTCGCTGTGGGCCGGTGCGCACCGTCGGGTCTGTCAGAGAAGGCGCCTGCGCCAAGTCATGGGGCGTCGCGGGATCTTCTGCCGATCGGCGCATGCCGGACGGAAAACGGATCGTCCGTGGGATAACTCACTATACAACGCAAAGGGAGGGAAAAAGCGAGGGGCAGAGCAAGACGGCAGGCAAGCCTGCCGTGTCATCACGATCTCAGAGGGAGCGGGCGCGCATCTCGAAGATCAGCTTCTCGGCGGTGCAGGTGAATTGCAGGCGGGCCTTCAGGATCACGCCATCCGGGCCCCGGCTCAGCTCGCTGCTGCTTTTGGCTTCGGCAGTGACCTGCTTGGCCAGCGCCTCGTAAGCCGCAAATTTCTCGCGGGCGTCGACTTCTGCAGCAGCCTCGATCACCAGCTCCATGACGTCGTCACCTTCGCCGATGATGGTGCCAATTTCGGCGAAACAGCCGCAACTGTCACAGGTCTCGTTCAGTTCCACTTTCTCGTCTACAGACATACGTTCACTCCTACTTATTCCGGATATTGTCATCGTCGCGCAAGGCGTTGCGAAAATCCCTGATGGCAGTGCCCAGATCCTCACCGGCGCCAGCCAGGCGTTTGCTGCCAAACACCACGACGACGACCACGAGCAGGATCAGCAGATGCCAGATATGAATGCCACCCAGTCCCATAGGGAGACTCCTGACTGTTAGATACCTGGAGGTTGTATCAAAAGAAAGCGTACCGATTGTTGGGCAAAATCAAGGCAGGTGCAAGTTGGCGAAAAAATCGCGCAAAAACGGCGACGAGGCGCAAAAAAATACGGCGACCATGGGCCGCCGTATGAGTCGGTGCTACTTGTCCCCTCAACCGCTACATCCTGTACCAGCCGCCACCAGGGCGAGAGACCCGTCGAGCATAGGATCGCCAAGATATGAAAACAAATGGTATATATTCATCTAGGAATTGAAGAGGATTCATATCATGTTGCTGGAACAGCTTGCACGCATAGACCTTAATTTGTTGATAATCCTGCAAGTCTTGCTGGAAGAGCGCAACGGCAGCCGGGCTGCACGCCGCTTGCACCTGAGCCAGTCCGCCGTCAGCAAGGCCCTCGGACGGTTGCGGGAGACCTTTGACGATCCCCTGTTCGTGCGCTCGGCCTACGGGATGGATCCCACTCCCCGCGCCCTGGATCTCCAGCAGCAGCTACAACCCATACTGCTCTCCCTGGACAACCTGATCCAGCCGCCGGACTTCGATCCCGCCAGCACGGAGCGGGAGTTCGTCATCGCCAGCATGGACAGCGCCTTCACCCTGTTTGCCCCCCTCTACCTGAGCGAGCTGAAGCGTCAGGCCCCTGGCATCCGCCTGCGCTACGAGGAGTGGACCGAGCACAGCCTGACCGAGATGAGCCAGGGCCAGGTGGATATCGCCTTCACGGTGCGGGAGAACTGCATCAATTCGGATTTTCGCCTCGACACCCTGCCCAACGCCATCTGCCAGCGGCTGCTCACCATCGACGATCTCACCTGCCTGGTGCAGCGGGATCACCCTGCCTTGCAGGAGCCCGAGTGGGATCTCGCCCGTTACCTCGCCTACCCCCACGTGCAGACCTACTGCGAGGGGCGGGATCGCTGGATGCTGGATCACAAGCTGGCGGAGCAGGATCTCTATCGCCGGATCGAGGCGACCGTGCCCTCCTTCGAGGCGGCCCTGCGCATGGGCATGCACTCTGACATGATAGTGACCCTCTCCCGGCTCTATGCCCGCCACGCGACCCAGGTCTATCCCCTGGTGCCGCTGCCGCTGCCCATCGCCCTGGACAGCATCTCCCACCTGCTCATCTGGCATCAGCGCCACGAGGAGGATCCGGGCCATCGCTGGCTGCGGGAGACCCTGCTCGCCCTCATCATGGGCAAGCTGGAAACCTCGGTGGACGACCCGGCCGCTGCCGCCTGACGCGCAAAAAAAACGGGGCTCAAGAAGCCCCGTTTCACGTTGACATCAGCATTCGCCCCGTCAGTTCTGACCCGTCACCGCCAGATAGTGGTGTACCCCGTCCAGCAGCATCTGCACCGAGATCATCACCAGCAGCATGCCCATCAGCCGCTCCACCGCGGTGAGTCCTCGCTCACCCAGCAGCTTGTTGAACAGCTCGTAGAACATCAGGATCACGGCGCTGGCCCCCCAGGCCATCAGCAGGGCCAATGACCAGTCCACCATCCGGGTCGGCTCCTGGTTGGCCAGAAGCAGCAGGGAAGCCAGGATGGAGGGGCCCGCAATCATGGGGATGGCCATGGGCACCAGGAAGGGCTCCTCCCCCGCCGCCAGCCCGGTCACGCCACCGGGGCTCGGGAAGATCATCTTGATGGCGATGAGGAAGAGGATGATGCCCCCCGCGATGCTGACCGCCTCCTGACGCAGGTTGAGGAAGCTCAGGATCTGCTGACCGGCGAACAGGAAGCCCATCATGATCACCAGTGAAAACAACAGCTCCCGCAGCATTACCTTGCGTCGACGCTTGGGGTCGACATGGCGCAGGATGGAGAGGAAGACCGGCAGGTTGCCCAGCGGATCCATGATCAGAAACAGCATGACGGCAGCGGAGAATGTGTCCATAGAGCGCCCGGGCAGAACCTTTCAACAAGAGGGGAAGGAGGGCGAAATATAACAAAGGTGGCGGGATTCGGCGAGCGCCCCACCGCGCTCGCCACTGGCGATCATCCGTGGTTGCAGATCTTGTCGGCGCGGGTCTGGAACCCTGACTCCGAGTCGATGAACTTGCCGCGCCTGGCCAGGAAGTCGATCAGGGCGTCGGCGTCCATCTCGCTGGCGCTGCAGGTGTGGAACCGGGCCTCGGCACCGAAGCGCGAGGCGATCGCCGCCCTGAGGCTGGCCCGGGTAAACGGACTCTCCTGCTCCAGCATCATCTCCATCACTTCGTGACCGTGTATCGATTGGGGCATCTCGAACCTCTTTAATCATCATGTCAGATGACAATTAAAGCCGGAAGCCCGGAGAGGGTTCTTGATATAGGCCAACAAAACGCCTTTTTTAACGCCAGCGGGCTGGTCGTGAGCGCCGCTTTGTCGATAATGTGGCAACCTGACGGGGGGATGGCTACACTGTCGCCCCTTTTTGCCACCGCAGACAGAAATAAGGACATTGGCGTCATGCTGTTCCATGGATTGGTCTTCAAACCCTGGCGGATCTGGACCCGTCGCCCGCTCTGGTTGAAGACTCTGCTCGGCATGCTGACCGGGATAGGTCTGGGGCTCTGCTTCAGCGAGCAGGCCCTGCTGCTCAAGCCCATCGGCGTCCTGTTCGTCAACACCATCCAGATGCTGATGGTGCCCCTCATCTTCTGTTCCGTCCTGGCAGGCCTCACCGCCCTGCTCAAGGGCAAGCGGCTCGACCGCATCGCCGGCAAGGCCATCGGCTTCTATCTCTGCTCCACCGCCGTCGCCATCTGCATCGGCCTGATGATGGGCTGGCTGCTGGAGCCGGGCATGGGCGCCAATATGGGTCCTTATGAACGGGGCGCCATGGCGCAGCAACCTACCCTGGCCAGCGTGCTGAGCCACCTGGTGCCGCGCAACCCGGTGCAGGCCATGGGCGATGGCAAGATATTGCAGGTGATCGTGTTCGCCGTGGCCCTCGCTCTCGCTCTCAACGCCACCGGACGACGCGGCCGCCCCGCCATCCTGTTCTTTACCTCCCTGGCGGAGGGCATGTTCAAGCTGACCCAGATGGTGATGGCCCTGGCCCCCTATGGCGTCTGCGCCCTGATGGCCTGGATGACCGGCAAGTACGGCGTCAGCCTGCTGTTGCCGCTGCTCAAGGTGATCGGCGCCGTCTACCTCGGCTGCCTGCTCCACGTGCTCGGCGTCTACAGCAGCCTGCTGCTCCTGATGGCGCGCCTCAACCCGTTGCACTACTTCAAGAGCATCGTCGATGCCCAGGCGGTGGCCTTCACCAGCAGTTCAAGCAACAGCACCCTGCCCATCAGCCTGGCCTGCGCCGAACGCAGGCTCGGGGTCTCCCCCGCCATCACCGCCAAGGTGCTGCCCATCGGCGCCACCATCAACATGGATGGCACCGCCCTCTATCAGGGAGTCACCGCCCTGTTCGTGGCCCAGGCCTTCGGGGTGGATCTGCATCTGGTGGACTACCTGACCATCATCAGCATCGTCACGCTGGCCAGCATCGGCACGGCGGGCACACCCGGTACCGGGCTGATGCTGCTGACCCTGACCCTCACTGCCGTGGGACTGCCACTGGAAGGGGTGGCGCTCATCGCCGGCATAGACCGGATCCTCGACATGGCGCGCACCACGGTCAACGTCTCCGGCGACATCCTGGTCTCCGTGCTCATCGCCCGCAGCGAGAAGGAGCTGGATCTCGCCACCTACCACGATGCCCATGCGGGGGATGACATCGACTTCACCCTGCGCTGAGGGCGCGAGGGGCGTTCAGTGATCCTGGGGATCGTGATGGCAGCGCCAGCAGATATCGAAGTTGGCGCCGTTCTCCTCCCCGCACTGACCGCACAGCCAGCCGTTGCCCTGGCGCTGCTGGTAGCGCTCGATGATCCGGCCCGCCCGCTGACGATCCCGCTCGTTCACCATCAGGGTCACTTGCAGCAGATCCACCGGCAGCTCCCCAAGCGCGCCGGAGAGCCCTTCGCCGCTGAGGCGCACCCTGACTCCCTCTACCTCCAAGGCCCCTTTCAGGGCATGCGCCTCCAGGGAGTGAGAGGCGCGATACAAGTTAATCCACTGATCCATACGTTGTCCTCGAAACCCTTGCCAGTGCCGTCATCACCAGCACTACCATCATTCCAGGGCGAGGATCTTCCGGGAGTGAGATGCCCGATACAGATTCATCCACCGATCCATACGTTATCCTCGAAACCCTTGCCAGTGCCGTCATCACCAGCACTACCATCATTCCAGGGCAAGCATCTTCCGGGAGCGAGATGCCCGATACAGATTCATCCACCGCTCCATACGTTGTCCTCGAAACCCTTGCCAGTGCCGTCATCACCAGCACTACCATCATTCCAGGGTGAGCATCTTCCGGGAGCAAGATGCCCGATACAGATTCATCCACCGCTCCATACGTTGTCCTCGAAACCCTTGCCAGTTCAATCATCGCCGCATCGGGCTCTTCACAGCAGCTTGTCGATGCCGTAAGCCGGGCCGTTGGCCACCAGAAAATCGATGAATGCCCTCAGCTTGCGCGGCATCAGGCGCCGCTCGGGAAACAGCAGGTAGATGGGTACCCTGGGTTGCTGCCACTCCGGCAGCAAGGAGACCAGCGTCCCGTTCGCCAGCTCATCATGGCACAGCATGGCGGGCAGGGAAGCCAGCCCCAGCCCCGCCTTCGCCGCCTCCCTGGCACAGGTGATGTTGTTGACCTGGAAGCGGGACGGGGGATCCACCAGCACTTCACGATCATCCAGCTCGAAACACCAGTGCGAGGCGAGGAACCCCGTGCTGACCGCGATCCGCTCGTGATGCACCAGATCGGCGGGCCTCTGGATCACCGGGTGGCGCGCCAGATAGTCCGGGCTGGCGCACAGCAGCCGCTCGGTGCTCCAGAGACGCCGCGCCGCCAGGTTGGAGTCGCTCATGTCGCCGACCCGCACAATGGCATCCAGCCCCTCGCTGATGGGATCCACGATGCGGTTGGTCAGCTCCAGCTCCACCTTCATGCCCGGATAGGCTTGCAGGAAGTTCGCCACCAGCCTGCCCACCACCAGCTGTCCCGTCTCGATGGGCACCGCCAGCTTGAGGGTCCCCGTCACCTCCTGCTGGCTGGCACTGAGCATCAGCTCGGCCTGGGCCAGCTCCTCCACCGCCTTGCTGCAGCGTAGATAATATTGTTCACCGGCTTCCGTCAGGGTGAGCTGCCGGGTGGAGCGATAGAGCAACCGCGCGCCGAGACGCTGCTCCAGCTCGGCGATGCGGCGGCTCACCGTCGCCTTGGTCATGCCCAGCTCCTGGGCAGCGGCGGTAAAAGAGCCCTTGTCGACGATACGAACGAGGATTAAGGCAGCATTCAGGTCCATTGTTTCACCAGTGAAACTGTATATCTCATGAATGGATACTAATCGAAACAGTTGCACGATGTTAGCCTGCCCGCCACAGTTCAGGAAAACCAATATCATGAGTCAACACAAGAAGATCCCCCTGCTGGCCGCCCTGGTGCTGGCCCTGCTCGGCCTGCTGTTTGCCGGTTACTGGTATCTGCATGGCCGCTACTTCGAGAGCACCGACAACGCCTACCTGCAAAGCGAGGTGACCGGCATCGGTTCCAAGCTCTCCGGCTACATCAGCGAAGTGCTGGTGACCGACAACCAGGCGGTGAAGGCCGGCCAGCTCATCGCCCGGCTCGACGACCGCGAATACAGGACCAAGGTGGCGGAGGCCGAGGCCGATCTGCACCTCAACCAGGCGACGGCGGATAACCTCGCCGCCACCCGTATCCAGCAGTTGAGCCTCATCCGCCAGGCCGAGGCAAAAGTCAGCTCGGCCAATGCCGAGCAGGTCCGGGCCCAGCAGCAGGTGCGCCGGGTCAGCCAGCTCAATGAGCGTCACTACAGCTCCCAGGACAGCCTGGACGAGGTGCGTGCCGGCTTGCAGGTCAACCAGGCCCAGGCACTGGAGGCCAAGGCAGCCTTGCAGGCCGCCCGCGAGCGGCTGCTGGTGCTGGATGCCGAAGCCAAGCAGAACCAGGCCAGGCTGGCTTTGAGCGAGGCCCAGCTTGAACAAGCCAGGCTGGAACTCGGCTACACCGAGCTGCGAGCCCCGGCTGACGGCATCATCGGCAAGCGCAGCCTGCGGGAAGGGCTCTACGTCCAGTCCGGTATGCAGGTGGCCAGCCTGGTGCCCCTGAGCCAGGTGTGGGTCGAGGCCAACTTCAAGGAGACCCAGTTGCAGCACATGCAGCCGGGCCAGAAGGTGGAGGTGATCCTGGATGCCTATCCGGATCAACCGGTCGAGGGGATCATCGACAGCCTCTCTCCGGCCACCGGCGCCAAGTTCGCCCTGCTGCCGCCGGAGAACGCCACCGGCAACTTCACCAAAATCGTGCAGCGGGTACCGGTCAAGATCCGCATCCCGGATCCGGGCGCCCTGGCGGGCAAGCTGCTGCCCGGCCTCTCCACCGAGGTGATCGTCGACACCCGCACCCCTGATCCCGTGGTGGCCGCCCACTGATGGACGCCATACCACGCCGCAACTGGATCGCGGTCATGGGGGGCCTCATCGGCGCCTTCATGGCCATCCTCGACATCCAGATCACCAACGCCTCCCTGAAAGACATTCAGGGGGCACTCTCGGCCACCCTGAGCGAGAGCTCCTGGATCTCCACCTCCTATCTGGTGGCGGAGATGATCGCCATTCCGCTGAGCGGCTGGCTGAGCCGGGGACTGAGCGTGCGGCGCTACCTGCTGTGGACCACGGGCGCCTTCATCGTCGCCTCCGTGCTCTGCTCGTTCAGCTGGAACCTCACCAGCATGATCGTCTTTCGGGCGCTGCAGGGCTTCACCGGCGGGGCCCTGATCCCCATGGCCTTCTCCCTCATCGTCAGCCTGCTGCCGCTGCACAAGCGGGCCACCGGCATGGCGCTGTTCGGCCTGTGCGCCACCTTCGCCCCCGCCATCGGCCCGACCCTGGGGGGCTGGCTGACGGAGCAGATGTCCTGGCACTACATCTTCTATCTGAACGTGCCGCCCGGCCTGCTGGTGATGGCCATGCTGGCCCACGGACTGGACAGGAAGCCGGTGGACTGGGAGGTGATCAAGCGGGTGGATCTCATCGGTATCCTCACCATGGCTGTGGGTCTCGGCCTCCTGGAGGTGGTGCTGGAGGAGGGCAACCGGGAGGACTGGTTCGGCTCGAGCTTCATCGTGCGGCTCACCGTCATCTCGGTGGTGGCCCTGGTGTTCTTCGTCATCAGCCAGTTGCTGCGCCGCCACCCCCTGGTCAACCTGCGGCTGCTGCACAACCCGCGCTTCGCCCTGGCCTGCTTCGCCTACCTGGTGCTCGGCATGGGGTTGATGGGCTCCATCTATGTGCTGCCCCTCTACATGACCCAGATCCACAATTACAACGCCCTGGAAATCGGTGAAGTGCTGATGTGGATGGGGTTGCCCCAGTTGCTGGTGCTCCCCCTGGTCCCCAAGCTGACCCACAAGATAGATCCGCGCTATCTGGTGAGCTTCGGCTTTCTGGTCTTCGCCATCAGCTGCTTCATGAACGTGAACATGAATGCCGACTACGCCGGGCCCCAGCTGATCCAGTCCCTCATCGTGCGGGCCCTGGGGCAGCCCTTCATAATGGTGCCCCTCTCCCTGGTGGCGACCGCCAGCCTGACGCCGGACGAGATCCCTTCTTCCTCAACCCTGCTCAACGTGCTGCGCAACCTGGGGGGCGCCTTCGGCATCGCCATCATCGCCACCCTGATCGACAACGACACCCGGACTCATGTCAGCCAGATCGGCAGCACCCTTGCCGCCACCAGCATTGAGGGGCAGGCCTATCTGATGCAGCTGGCCCAGAACATGATGGCCCAGGGAGCCGGGCCGGAGCAGGCCCAGTTGCAGGCCCGGGCCATGCTGTCGAACACCATCAGCCGCGAGGCGGCCATCATGGCCTACAACCAGGTGTTCTACGTGATGGGTATCTTCCTGCTCGTCGCCAGCGCCCTGATGCTGCTGCTCAAGCAGCCGGCCCCGAGGGACCCTGACGCAGAACCGGTCGAGGCGTGAAAGGTGGGGATCACATAGCAAAACGGGCCAGAAGGCCCGTTTTTCATGGCTGCCCGCCAGTCAGCCCGCCAGGGAGGCGGCGATCAGGAACTGGGCCGCGAAGTAGCTGCTCATGATCCAGGCCGTGGCATGGGGGAAGGGGCGGCGGAAGCGGTCCAGTGCCAGCATGCTGTCGGAGAAGAGGAACATCAGCGCCCCCACCAGGGCGGCGGCGCTGCCGGCAGTGAGAGAGGCATGCCAGGCACCGGCAGCCACCCAGGCCATGGCGATGATCACCAGCATGTAGCAGAAGACGGGGATCCTCATCTCGCCGAGCTGGCCCCACAGGAGCCCGAACACCATGCCAGCCACCAGCAACAGCAGCAGGCCGTCCACCAGCTTGAGCACCAGGGGTCCCTGGGCGAAACCGACGATGTAGCAGAGGTGAGCGACAAAAAATGCCGCCAGCCCCTGGATGAAGCGATCCCGTGGCAGCATCAGCAGCACGTCCCCCGCCAGCGACAGGCAGAGACCGAGCAGGATCCAGGCATGGGAGCCGTTGTGATCGTCGCCCTGGTAGCCAAACGCCAGGGCGATGATGAACAGCATGGTCAGGGGTTTGCTGATGTAGAACTGACGGGAGTCTGAGCCGTAAGCCGCGCGGATGTGCCACCAGCCCGATGCGATGATCAAGAAACTCAATAACATGCCCTGCTCCTCACCGGCTGCTCACCCTGGGGCGGCAACCTCTTTAGTGCCCGCAAGAGTAGCAAATTCCCCCGGCCAGTGGCAGAGGCTGAAGCAGATGGCACCCTACACCTAAAGTCTAATTGCCCCCATCCCCGCCCTCGGGCATAAGAGACAGCTCTGGAGGATCACCATGGAAGACGCTATGACCAACTACCTGCCCGCTATCGACATCATGATGTGCCATCTTGGCATCAGCTTTGAACAGGCCTGCGAGCAGCTTGGCCTCAGCCCGCAGGAGCAGCAGACCCTCGACCAACTGCAAAAACAGAAGCAGACCCAGTCCAACTGATGCCCTGGACTGATGGTCCGAAGCGGCCAGCATCACAGCCCAGCATAAAAAACGGCGCCCGAAGGCGCCGTTTTTTATTGGGTGATGATCAGGGTCGAGCGACCCGGCGGCGTTGCAGCCAAACCACGGCCCCGAACAGCAGGAAGCCCGGCAGCCACATCAGCTCCTTGGGCCAGCGCTCGGTGGGCGCCTTGACGCTCAGGATCTGCTGATCCATCTCCAGCCCCAGATCGGCCGCCTGGCTACCGAAGGTGACGGTGTCGATCAGGATCTTGCCGTCCTGCTCATAGGTCTGGATCCCCAGCTTGGTCAGACGATCCTCACCGCTCGCACCATCCGGCACCGGCAGCAACACAGTGAAGCGGCGCAACTTGCCCACCGCATCTTCCCCTTCCATCCGCAGGCGCAGGGTGCTCTCGGCCTCCACCTGACCCATGGTCTGGGCCAGCTCGGCCGGCGCGGTGTCGCGATACGGGTCGTGCAGCAGATCCATCCAGAAGCCAGGACGGAACAGGGTGAAGGCCACCAGCAGCAGCAGCACGCTCTCGTACCAGCGGCTCTTCACCAGGAAGAAGCCCTGGGTGGCGGCAGCGAAGATCAGCATGGCGATGGTGGCCACGAAGAAGATCAGTACGCCGTGGGCGAAGTCCACGTTGATGAGCAGCAGATCGGTGTTGAAGATGAACAGGAACGGCAGCGCCGCGGTACGCAGGCTGTAGTAGAACGCCGTGATCCCTGTCTTGATGGGGTCGCCCTTGGAGACGGCGGCCGCGGCGAACGAGGCCAGCCCCACCGGCGGGGTCACGTCCGCCATGATGCCGAAGTAGAAGACGAACAGGTGAACCGCGATGAGCGGCACGATGAGGCCGTTCTGCTGACCCAGGGTGACGATCACCGGCGCCAGCAGGCTCGATACCACGATGTAGTTGGCAGTGGTCGGCAGCCCCATGCCGAGGATGAGGCTCAGCAGCGCGGTGAGGATCAGCATGAGCAGCAGGTTGCCCATGGAGAGGAACTCCACCAGATCCGCCAGCACCAGGCCGACCCCGGTCTGGGAGACGGCCCCGACGATGATGCCGGCAGTGGCGGTGGCAATGCCGATGCCGATCATGTTGCGGGCACCGGCAATCAGCCCCTCGCGCAGGTCCACCACGCCATCGGTGAAGGAGCCGTAGTCATGCTTGCCGTCGGTGCGCAGCCAGTTCAGCAGCGGTCGCTGGGTCAGCAGGATGATGATGAGCATCACCGAACCCCAGAAGGCCGACAGGCCGGGGGAGAGGCGCTCCACCATCAGACACCACACCAGCACCACCACGGGCAGCAGGAAGTGCAGGCCGGAGAGCAGCACGGCGCGGGTCTCGGGCAGCTCGTCCAGCGGCTTGTCCGGATCTTCCGCCGGCAGCGGCGCGTTGCTGGCGGCGATCTTCAGCAGTCCCAGGTAGGCGACGGCCAGCAGCACGCTGATCCCCGGCAGGGCATAGTCACCCAGTACCGGCTTGAGCCAGCCCAGACCGTAGTAGACCGCCATGGAGAGGCCGCTAATGAGGGCGGCACCGAAGGCGAAGCCGGTCAGGCGGCGCAGCCAGGGGCGCGGCTGACGGTTGCCGATGGGCTGCATCCCGAGCTTGAGCGCCTCGAGGTGCACGATGTAGAGCAGGGCGATGTAGGAGATGGCCGCCGGCAGGAAGGCGTGCTTGATAATGTCGACGTAGGGAATGCCGACGTACTCCACCATCAGGAAGGCCGCAGCCCCCATGACCGGCGGCATGATCTGGCCGTTGACCGAAGAGGCCACTTCCACCGCGCCGGCCTTCTCCTTGGAGAAACCGACCCGTTTCATCATGGGGATGGTGAAGGTGCCCGTGGTCACCACGTTGGCGATGGAGGAGCCGGAGATGACGCCGGTCAGGGCCGAGGCGACCACGGCCGCCTTGGCCGGGCCGCCGCGCAGGTGACCCAGCAGGCTGAAGGCGAGCTGGATGAAGTAGTGGCCCGCACCGGCGCGCTCGAGCAGGGCGCCAAACAGCACGAACAGGAAGACGAAGCTGGTGGAGACCCCAAGGGCGATGCCGAACACCCCTTCGGTGGTGATCCACTGGTGGTTGGCCAGCGCATGCAGGCTCACCCCGCGGTGGGCCAGCAGGGAAGGCATCCAGGGACCGGCCAGGCTGTAGGCCAGGAAGACGATGGCGATGACCGCCAGGGCCGGGCCCAGGGCGCGGCGGGCCGCTTCCAGCAGGAGCGGAATGCCGACGCAGGCCACCGCGAAGTCCATGGTGGTCAGGTTGCCGGGACGCTGGGCAAGCTCCTGGTACATCACGAACAGATAGCTGGCGACGGCGGCACCGACGAGGCCGAGGGCGATGTCGGCAAGGGGAACCCTGTCTCGCGGTGAGCTGCGCATGGCGGGGAACACCAGGTAGGCGAGCAGGATGGCGAAGGCCAGGTGAATCGAGCGTGTTTCAGTGTCGTTGAGGACGCCGATGCCGAGGGAGAAGGGCAGCGGCGAGGCTATCCAGAGCTGGAACAGGGACCAGATCAGCGCAAGACCTGCGATGATCCAGCTCATGGGGCCGACGGGCAGCCTGGCACCGACGTCCTGGGCGATCAGCTCCTCGGCCGAGAGCGCCTCTTGTTGTTGTGTTTGCTGCATAGTGTGACTCTGTAGGTACTGCAATAAATGAGACTCGCTCCCCCGAAGGAGGAGCGAGTCCGGGGCACATCCGAAGACGCAGCCGGATTACATCCAGCCACGTTCCTTGTAGTAACGCACAGCGCCTTCATGCAGCGGAGCGGAGAGACCCACCTTGATCATGTCGGCTTCCTTCAGATCCGCGAAGGCCGGGTGCAGGCGCTTGAAACGGTCCAGGTTGTCGAACACGGACTTGACCAGCTGGTAGACCACTTCCGGATCGGCCTTGGCGCTGGTGGAGAGCACCGCCTTGCCACCGATGGACGGGGTCGGGTTCGGGCTGCCCTTGTAGAGACCACCCGGGATCTCGGCCTTGCTGTAGTAGCTCTTCTCGGCCAGCAGCTTGTCGATCTCGGGGCCGGTTACCGGTACCAGCACGGTGTCCGTGGTGGTGGAGGCTTCCTGGATGGCGCCGTTCGGGTGGCCGACGAAGTAGCTCATGGCGTCGATGTTGTTGTCACCCAGGGCAGAGGCCTGCTCGGCGGGTTTCAGTTCGGAGACCAGGCTGAAGGCGGATTTGTCCCAGCCCTTCACGGCCATGATCTCTTCAAAGGTGTCACGCTGACCGGAACCCGGGTTGCCGATGTTGACGCGCTTGCCCTTCAGGTCGTCGAAGCTGGCAATCTTGGCGTCCTTGCGGGCCAGGATGGTGAACACTTCGCTCTGCAGGGAGAAGACGGCGCGGATGTCATCCATCGGACCTTCGGCCTTGAACGGCTCGACGCCCTTCATCGCCTTGTACTGGTGGTCGGACTGCATGATGCCGAAGTTGAATTCGCCGGAGCGGATGCCGTTGACGTTGGCAACACCACCGCCACTGGCCGGGGCGTTGCACTTGATCTGGTGATCGGCTGCGCCGCGGTTGAGGAAGCGGCAGATGGACTGGCCCGCCACGTAGTAGACGCCGGTCTGACCGCCGGTGCCTATGGTCACGAAGCGCTCCTGCGCTTGCACCGGACCACCAAACGACACACCGACCAGAGCCGCCGACAAGGCGCACGCCAAGGATAATCCTTTCATGTTCTTCATCCTTTTCATTGATTTATTTCACCCGTTTCCCGGGAGAATATGAGACAGACCCGCACCAAGACTGGGTTCGCCTATACGACCTCGTATGAGGAAATGGTCGAGCGGCACGCGCCCTTCCAAAAGCCACCATCATCCTGCGGTGAGATAATCAGCGTCATGCCGATCGGAGGTGATCTGACCAGAAACGGGTCAGTTCAAAAGCATTAACGCCCCGATTAAGCACATAACACCAACATAAATCAAACAAAACAGCAAAATGGCGGATTTAAATAGCGAGAAGTTTGAAGCGGATCATTCATTTCTCAAGGGCAGATTAATTACATGAACTATCAAAGGGAAGCAATAAAAAGCACGCCCAGATTCTTTCGCAACCCTTGACTGGCAAGGATTAGAAACCTGGTCCGTTATATTGCGAAGTGCTTACTGAACAGCATAAACACGACGTTAATGACGCTTTTGTCGCCAAGATGCAAAAACCCCGATCCGGGGCTGCCGGAACGGGGTTTGGTAACAAGCTGATTTCATTTGGGCCCGGCCATCACGCCTTGCTGCCAGCCAGCTCCAGAATGAAGGCGAACTCCAGGGCGATGTCCTCATAGGCCTTGAAACGGCCCGACTTGCCGCCATGACCGGCCTCCATGTCGGTGCTGAGCAGCAACTGGTTGTCGTCCGTCTTCAGCTCACGCAGCTTGGCCACCCACTTGGCCGGCTCCCAGTATTGCACCTGGGAGTCGTGCAGCCCCGTGGTCACCAGCAGATTCGGGTAAGCCTGGGCCTTGACCTGATCGTAGGGGCTGTAGGCCTTCATGTAGTCGTAGTAGCGCTTCTTGTTCGGGTTGCCCCACTCGTCATACTCCCCTGTGGTGAGGGGAATGGACTCGTCCAGCATGGTGGTGACCACGTCGACGAAGGGCACCTGGGCCACCACGCCGCGATAGAGCTGGGGCGCCTGGTTGATGACGGCCCCCATCAGCAGGCCGCCGGCGCTGCCTCCCATGGCATAGACCTGATCCCTGGCGCCGTAGCCTTGCGCCACCAACGCCTCGGTCACGTCGATGAAGTCGTTGAAGGTGTTCTGCTTCTTGAGCAGCTTGCCCTCTTCATACCAGGTGCGGCCCAGCTCCTCGCCACCCCGGATATGGGCGATGGCGTAGACGAAACCCCGGTCCAGCAGGCTCAGGCGTGAGCTGCTGAAGTCCGGGTCCATGCTGGCGCCGTAGGAGCCATAGCCGTAGACCAGCAGGGGATTGGTGCCTGCACCACCCCCTGCCTTCTTGAACTTGTCCTTGCGATAGACCAGCGACACCGGCACAGCCACGCCGTCACGGGCGGTGATCCAGAGCCGCTCGCTGGCATATTGCGCAGGCACGAAGCCCGCCACCGGCTGCTGCTTGAGCAGAGTCCGCTTGCCGCTGTCCATGTCCAGCTCGTAGGTGGAGGACGGCGTGGTCATGGAGGAGTAGCCATAGCGCAGGGCGCTGGTGTCCGGCTCCGGGTTGTAGGCAAGCCAGGTGACATAGGCGGGATCGTCGAAGGCGATCTCCTTCTGTTCGCCGCTCTGCCAGTTGACCTGACGCAACCGGGTCAACCCCTGGCTGCGCTCCTCCAGCACCAGCCAGTCCCTGAACAGGGCATAGCTCTCCAGCAGCACGTCCGGATTGGGGGCGATCACCGCCTTCCAGCGATCCACCGGGCTCTCCTTGGTCTCATAGAGGCCGAAGTTCTTGCCGTCCTTGTTGGAGCGCACATAGAAGCGACCGCGGTAGTGATCCAGGCTGTATTCGTGATCCACCTGGCGGGGCAGGAACAGGCGTGGCGTCTGGCCCGGCACATTGGCATCAATGAGGCGCGCCTCGCTGGTGGTGGTGCTGGAGAGGGAGATGACGATGAAATCTTCCGAGGTGGTGGCGTAGAGGCTCACATAGAAGGAGTCGTCCTTCTCCTCGTAGACCAGGATATCCTTCGCGGGGTCCGTGCCCAGCTCGTGGCGATAGACCTGGTAGGGCAGCAGGGTCTTGGGGTGCTTGCGCACGTAGAAGACCGTCTTGCTGTCGTTGGCCCACACCAGGTTCCCGGAGGTGTTCTCGAGGGTGTCGGCGGCCCAGGCGCCGCTCTCCAGATCGAGGAACTGGATCCTGTATTGACGGCGGGAGAGATAATCTTCCGCCACCGCCAACCAACGGTTGTTGCGGCTCACCTCGAGCGCCCCCAGGGCATAGAACTCGTGGCCTTCGGCGCGCTGGTTGCCATCCAGCAGCAGGGTGGGCGCCCCGTCCCCTTCCACCTTGCTGCGGGAGTAGATGGCGTACTCCTTGCCCGGCTCGTAACGGGTCTGATAGCGGTAGCCGTTCTTCACATAGGGGACAGACTCGTCCTGCTGGGGAATACGGGCCACCATCTCCTTGTAGAGCTGCTCGCGCAGCGGCTTGATCGGTGCGAGCATGGCCTCGGTGTAGGCATTCTCGGCCTTGAGATAGTCCAGCACCTCGGGCTTCTGCCGCTCGTCGTCACGCAGCCAGTAGTAGTTGTCGGCGCGCGTGTCCCCGTGTTTTTTCAGGGTATGGGGGTGCTTGGCAGCCACCGGGGGGACAATGACAGGCTGGGTGGAAGTATCGCTTGTAGGCATGGCGGACTCTTCGTTGGCATGGGAACAGGGCGCAGCAAGCAGGCAAGCCAGCAGCAACCCCCGGGAAAAGGTGAACATGTCGCATCCTTTGCGCTGTCACAGGGCCGCCCCTCCCGCTGGTGCTGCACGCATCCAGACGGCACACCGGCAGGCAGTGGGAAAAGCGTCCCTGAGAAAATAAAAATTGGCGATCAATCTGCCCCTTGTCGCCCGGGGTTGCAAGGGCTCCCCGGACATTCCCCCCCAAATCGACGAAAAAGGGCCGCCATCTCGCGATGGCGGCCCTCCTCCCTGACCGTGGGCGACACGGGTTCGCTCAGGTGTGCCTCACATGATGGAAGTGTGTCTGCTCACGGTCAGCATCCATCAGCCGGGGTAGCTCGACCAGACTTTGGTCGCGCCCTCGTCACTGATGCTCAGCACCTGATAGGGCTGACCCGGAATATCCATGCCCGGCGCACTCTGGGGCATCCCCGGAATGGTCAGACCGCGGATCGCCGGTTTTTCCTTTAGCAGCTTCTGCACGTCGGCAGCGGGCACATGCCCCTCCACCACATAGCCATTCACCACCCCGGTGTGGCAGGAGGCCAGCTGCGGGGTGATGCCATGCTGCTGCTTGATCGGGTCAAGCTGCTCGGTTTCCACGACCTTGACCTCAAAGCCGTTCTCTTCCATGTGCTTGATCCAGGTCTTGCAGCAACCGCAATACTGGGACTTGTAGACGGTCATCTGCCCGGTTGCCAGAGCAGAAAAACTGATGGTACCGGCCAGCACGGCCAGTAACAGGGACTTGTACATATCTCACCTCGGTTAAGAAGAAATGCCCGGAAAGGGAAACTCGACTCAGCCGTGGTGACGGGGCGGACGCTCGAGACGCTCCAGGGGCGCCTCCGGCATGAACAGAGAGGGTGAGAGGTATGTCGGCCTGTCGGGCTCAAGCCGGGCAACCGTCAGGCTGTCGCTGGTGAGCACCGTCATGGCGAGCGCCGAGGTGAAGCTGCCGCAGGGCATGGCTTTTTCCAGGGTACGCTCGCTCTGGCTGCAATGGGGCGTCAGGGTACAGAGATCGGTGGCCGCACGGCTGCCAAACGACATCAGCACCAGCACCAGACTCCACAGGGGGAGCCAGCGGCGGGCGCGAGCGAGTTGGCGACGGGTCAGGACCATGAGACGACTCATTGACGAAAGAGGGCCTATGGTAACCCTTGGCCCAGGGGGAGGGTCAACCCCTCCCCCGTCTGCATCAGGGTTGCTGACGGGTGGCCGCCAGCACGATCTCCCGCACGCAGACGTTGGCCGGCTGGTGCCAGGCGTAGAGCACGGCGTCGGCGATCACCTCGGGGGCAATGACGCCTCCCATCTGATCCTTCCAGTCGTGGTAGCCCGCCTTGATGCTCTCGTCCGTGGTGTGGCTGAGCAGATCGGTCTCCACCGCGCCCGGAGCGATGGTCACCATCCGCACGCCCACATCGGCCACCTCTTCCCGGATATTTTCGGTCAGGGCGTGAACGGCGAACTTGGTGGCGCAGTAAGCGGCATGGTTCGGGAAGGTCTTGCGACCGGCGATGGAGCTGATGTTGATGATGGTGCCGCTGCGGCGGGCCTTCATGCCGGCCAGTACCGCATGCACGCCATTCAGAACCCCCATCACGTTGATGTTGAGCATCTGCTGCCACTCGGCGGGATCCTGCACGTCGGCCTGTCCCAGCAGCATGACGCCGGCATTGTTGACCAGACATCCCACCGGGCCGAATTGCGCCTCCGCCTGCGCCACGGCGGCCTTCATGGCGGCGGTGTCGGTGACATCGACCCCGATGCAGAGGGTATCGGGCAGGTTCAGCGCCTGCATGGGCTCGACCCGGCGGGCCAGCAACAGCAGCGGATGGCCGGCGGCGGAGAAGGCGCGGGCAATGGCGGCACCGATCCCGGCGGACGCGCCGGTGATCACCACGAGGGACTTGGACATGGAGTTTTCCTTCTGATGCGTTGAAATGGGCGTCAAACAAGGGCTGGCCAGCACGGGACCCAGTCACTATAGTCGCTACATCCATCGGCGATAAATATAGTTTTCCGCTGGTTATCATCTGAATTAACTATGGTATCCCCATGCTGGACCTGAGATTGCTGCGCTTCTTCATCGCCATCTATGAAGAGAAGAACATCACGGCGGCGGCAGCCCGCTGCCACGTGAGCCAACCCTCCCTCTCCGCCGGCCTTCGCCAGCTTGAAGAGAGCCTGGGGGACAGCCTCTTCATCCGGGGCAAGAAGGGGGTGGAAGCGAAGGATCCGGCCCACTATCTCTATCCCCACGCCGTCAAGCTGGTGGAAGAGGCGCGTCGCCTGCCGACTCTGTTTCGCCAGAAGGCGACGCGTGCGAGACTCAACATGGCCATCATGCCCGACCTCAGCCGCCGTCGGCTGGCGGGATTGCTTCGGCGGGTGCAGGGGGTACTGCCCGAGCTGGATCTCACCCTCTCCGATTACGGCACCCCGGCCGACTGCCGGCTGACCCTGGATGCCCTGCGCCGGGAGGACGAGATCTTCCTGCCGCTCTGGGAAGAGGAGTACGTGCTGTGCGTTCCCAGGGGACACCCTCTTGCGGACAGGGCGCGTATCGAGCTGGCTGAGTTGCAACACCATGATTTCATTGAGTGCCCACCCTGCGAAGCCCATCAGCAAACCATAGGCCTGCTGGCCTGTGACCGGCTCACCCTCAATCTGGTGGCCAAGGCCGAGAGCAAGGGGCTGGTGATGGCGCTGGTGCTGGCCGGGGTGGGCATCAGCTTCCTGCCCGACGGGCTGGTGGAGGACGAAGCGGGCTTGTGCACCCTGCCCGTGAGCGGCCCCCGGATGTTCCGCCGCATCGGCCTCTGCTACCCCGCCCACCAGACCCTGAATCCGGCGCTGCGCGCACTGATCCCGGAACTGGCGGGCCAGGGAGCTTCTTGATAACGTTTCAGCTCACAATCTGTCGCATGTGCCGGCAGCAGACCCTCTTCAGGAATCCCATGAAACGTATTCTGGTCATCTTTTCACACCCGGCGCTGCAGAGTTCCCGGGCCAACAAGCAGCTGCTGCATGCCATCGAGGGGCTGGAGGGGATCACCCTGCACGATCTCTGCCAGCGCTATCCGGACATGTTCATCAACGTGAAACGGGAACAGGCCCTGCTGGCGGAGCACGACATCATCGTCTTCCAGCACCCCTTCTACTGGTACTCCTGCCCGGCCATCATGAAAGAGTGGATGGACCTGGTGCTGGAGTACGGCTATGCCTACGGCCCCGAGGCCCACGCCCTCAACGGCAAGCAGTGGCTCAGCGCCATCACCACGGGGGGTGGCCCCGAATCCTACTGCCGCGCCGGCTACAACCAGCGCCCGCTGCTCGACTTCCTGCTCCCCTTCCAGCAGACCGCACAGCTGTGCGGCATGCGCTGGCTGCCCCCTTTCGTGCTGCACTCTTTCCACAAGATCGAGGATCCCGAGGCGCTGCGCCGCTGCGGCCAGGACTATCGCCAACTGCTGTGCGCCCTGCGTGACGAGCAGCTGACCCCGGCCCAGCTGGCCGAGAGCCCCTATCTGCGCGATCTGCTGGGGGTACTCCCATGACACACACTCGATCCGGGCGCAGGCCCGGCCAGCCCTCACCGGCATTCATCATGTTAAGGAGGAGCCGCTGATGGGACATGGATTGCTGTTTGACGCCCTGATCTACCTCTCGGCGGCGGTGATCGCCGTCCCGCTGGCCAAGCGGTGGGGGCTGGGCTCCGTCCTTGGCTACCTGCTGGCGGGGATCATCATAGGTCCCTTCCTGCTTGGTCTGGTGGGCGAGCAGAAAGACGTGATGCACTTCGCCGAGTTCGGGGTGGTGCTGATGCTGTTTCTGGTCGGTCTGGAGCTGCGCCCGGCCCTGTTGTGGCAACTGAAAGGGCCCATCCTCGGCACCGGTGGTCTGCAGGTGCTGCTCACCAGTGTCGCCCTGACCGGGGTGGGTTATCTTTTGGGTCTGCCCTGGCAGCAGGGACTCGCCATCGGTCTCATTCTTGCGCTCTCCTCCACCGCCATCGTGCTGCAGAGCCTGCAGGAGCGCAAACTGATGCAGAGCGAGAGCGGCCGCTCCGCGTTTGCGGTGTTGCTGTTCCAGGACATCGCCGTCATCCCCATCCTGGCGATCCTGCCGCTGCTGGCCATCGCGCCGGTCGCCAGCAGCGGCAGCTCGGAGCTGGCAGGCTGGCAGCACGGCCTGCTGGTGGTGGCCGCCATCGCCGGCATCGTGCTGGGTGGCCATTACCTGATGCGGCCGGTGTTTCGCGCCATCGCCCAGTCCCACATGCGGGAGATCTTCGTCGCTGCCGCCCTGCTGCTGGTGATCGCCATTGCCGTGCTCATGGAATCCGTCGGCCTCTCCCCCGCCCTCGGCTCCTTCCTCGCCGGCGTGGTACTGGCGGACAGCGAATACCGCCACGAGCTGGAAGCAGACATAGAGCCGTTCAAGGGACTGCTGCTCGGCCTCTTCTTCATGTCGGTGGGTGCCGGCATCGACTACAGCCTCTTTGCCGCCCATCCCCTGTTGATCCCGTCACTGGTGATCGGTCTGATGGTGCTCAAGTGGCTGGTGCTGATGGGGCTCGGCTTTGTCATTCGCCTCTCCCCGAACCAGCGCTGGACCTTCGCCCTGGCCCTGGCCCAGGGCGGGGAGTTCGCCTTCGTGCTATTCTCGTTCGCCGCCCAGAACAAGGTACTGCCGGGCAGCACCATCTCACTGCTGACTCTGGTCGTCGCCCTCTCCATGGCGCTGACACCGCTGCTGCTTATCCTCAACGATCGGGTGATCCAGCCCTGGTTCGACTACCGCAACCAGAGCGACACCCCCGAACACGAACAGCCCGAGCTGGTGGAACACCCGGTCATCATCGCCGGCTTCGGTCGCTTCGGTCAGATCGTGGGGCGTCTGCTCCACGGCCATGGTATTGGCACCACCATCCTGGAGCAGGATGCCAGCCAGATAGAGATGCTGAGAAAGTACGGCTACCAGGTGTTTTATGGGGATGCCAGCCGACTCGACCTGCTGCACGCGGCCGGCGCCCACAAGGCCAAACTGCTGGTGCTCTCCCTCAATGACCCGGCCACCTCCCTCGAAGTGATCGAGATGGTGAAAAAGCACTTCCCGCACCTCAGAATACTGGCCCGTGCCCAGGACAGACCCCATGCCCACGAGATCCTGCGCCACGGGATAGACAGCGTGCACCGCGAAACCCTGGGATCGGCCGTGGATCTTGGAGTAGAAGCACTCACCCTCTTGGGGTTCAGGGCCAATCAGGCCTGGCGTGCGGGACAGATGTTCAAGCAGTATGACAACCGACTGCTGCGGGAACAGGTCAACTACCTGGACGACGAGCACACCTATATCAACAAGAGCCTGCAATACCGCGACATCCTCTCCGACCTGCTGCAAGACGATCAGGAAGGACAGGAGCGTACCCACGCCCATCAATGGAACAGCGGTCTGCCCGACAACGACAAGGACGCAACATGATTGCCTATTACCCCATGCTCAAACACCTTCACATGACCCTGGCCCTGGTCAGCCTGCTGCTCTTCCTCTACCGCTGGAGCCTGGCGCTGGCGGGCAGCGGGCGGCTGCAACAGAAATGGTTGAAGGTGCTGCCCCACATCAACGACACCTTCCTGCTGCTGTTTGGCGTGCTGCTGGCGGTGACCCTGCAGATGAGCCCTGGCCAGCAGCCCTGGTTGATGGCCAAGCTGATTGCCCTGGTGATCTACATCGGCCTGGGCGTCATGGCGCTCAAGCGCCCTGCCCGCGGTCAGAAGCTGGTGGCCGGGGTGGCCGCTCTCGCAGTATTCGGCTACATGGTGGGCGCAGCCATCACCAAATCAGCCTGGTCCTGGCTGGCATAACGACGTGTCGAGGTGGGGGTCCGTCCCTCACCTCCTCCCCACCTCCCCCTCCTTCCTGCTTCCATTTCCTTCCAGTCACCCTGGTCGCGAGCATCCTCGCAAGGCTTGTTTGCAATAAAAAAGGGCTCATACCAATCAGATTAAAGATGTGATCTAATTGCTCTATTCTGGTTTCACTGTACTCAGTATGTCCGATCCAATCGATTTCTTGGCCCTCGCCAAGGCAGAAACCAACGCCAGGAAACGCATGCGATTCCTGGCGTTAGCACACTTTCAAGAAGGTCATTCCAGAACTGACATTGCCCGCTTTCTCAAAGTCAGCCGCACAAGTGTCAACAAATGGGTGAGCAACTTCTTGCTACACGGCGTGGCGGGGCTGGATAGTGTCCGTCCACCAGGCCGACCCGCCAAGCTCGGCGCCGAACAGCTATCCCAGCTTAGCGAATATATCGACCAACAAAGCCGGCTGGCCATCGGGGGACGACTGCAAGGTACTGATATTCAAACGTATATCGAACGAGAGTTTGGTGTGGCCTATGAACTCTCCAATGTCTACCGCCTCCTCAGAGAGCTGGGGTTTTCCTGGATAACCAGTCGCTCACGACATCCGAAGCAGGATGGGCAGGTGCAGGAAGCTTTTAAAAAACTTCCA